>NZ_JBYCKQ010000002.1:0-70928 GCF_057473465.1 Acidithiobacillus sp. TH-A117 | reverse complement strand
TTTTCACCCTTACCGGCGCTTGCGCGCTTGGCGGTATATTTTCTGTGGCACTTTCCGTAGGCTCACGCCCCCCGGCCGTTAACCGGCGCCTTGCCCTGTGGAGCCCGGACTTTCCTCTCCGGATCAATCCGCAGCGGTCGTCTGGCCCACTCCGAGGCGGATCATACGCGTTTTCAAGGCATCTGTCAGAAGAAAAAAAGACGCCATTCGCGGGCTATACTGTAGGAGTCAGAGCGGAGAAGTATTGGGCTTACTGGCAGCTGACGCCGTTTTTTGGAGGATAAAAACCATGATTAATGATAACTTTCTGGATGAAGCCCGCGAAGTCCCGTCCACCGCCCCCATGGAAAGGGTGGTGGCGTGGTCTGTTTTTCGCAGTCGGGCAGATGCCCGCAATCTACTGGATCATGTCCATCTGGCACCAGGGCAGGCATTGGTCGGTGGTCACGGTCAGGACAGTGTGGCCCCTTACTGGTGGGTAGGGGTGCAAGTACAGGATATGGGGCAATGGGGAAATACTACGGCAGTCAACAAGAAGGGGCGCCTGGGGGATTGAGTTCGGGAAAAAGGCCGCGCATGGCTTTGAGTAATGTGCGGCGATCGTGATGGTGTTCAAGGACCTGCTTCTGGTAGGCGCTGCGTAATATCTGGCCGAGCCTGGGTCCCGGAGCAACACCCAGAGCCACTAAGTCTTCACCACGCAGCAAGGCGTCGGGGAGGGTTTCCCAGAGTCCCAGTTGCTGCCATATCTCGCGGGTGCTGGCGATAGCCGGGACTTCCAGATGACCGGCTCCCCGGGCATCAGCCAGAGCCAGGTCGAGAAGGAGGCTGCGATCCGGCACCTGAAGAGCCAGGCGGGCATACGCCTTGCGACCGGCTTGGGCATGGAACAAGGCATGGGGAGCCCCATGCCAGCGCAGTAGCGGTATGATCTGTAACAGCAGATGCGCGCCAGGAAAGTAGCGGTTGAGAAAAAGTGTGGCGGGTGCCAGAACCTGTTCATGACCGATGGTTCGCCAGATCTGCCGGGGGTCCCGTCGGGTACAGTTCGCTTTGCCGAGATCGTGTAACATTGCCGCCAGCATCAGCACAAGGTCTCTGGCCGCTTGGTTCTGGCGCAGCTTGGCTGCCTCAGCCAGCACTTTACCGGTGTGTATCCAGACATCGCCTTCGGGATGGGCATCCGGGCGTTGGGGAATAGCCTGCACAGCGGCGAGGGCTGGAAAAGCCCGGATGCTGCCGGTTTGCGCCAGAGCGTCCCAGGCTCTGCGCAGATTGCGCCCGCGCAATAGCAGCGCCTCCCACTCCTTGCGCAGTCGTTCGGCCGGAAGCCCCGGCAACGCCATTGCCAGTTTTTGACAGATGCGGACGCTGGCGGCATCCAGATGAAAATCCAGTTGTCCGGCCAGGCGTGCAGCCCGGAAAGCTCTCAGGGGGTCCTCGGTGAAAGTGTCGGGGTTCACTACACGCAGGCGTTTTTCCTGAAGATCGCGAAGGCCGCCGACGGCATCCAGTACCTGTCCGGTTCGCCAGTCCCAGGCCAGGGCGTTGACTGTAAAGTCCCGCCGTCGGGCGGCAATGGACCAGGGGAGATGAGGATCGGGTATTTCCCCGCTTTGGGGCAGGGCAATTTCGGCACCGGCAACTACCCAGACGGCACAACGGGCGCCTACCCGATGCGCAGCAAAGGGTGCCAGACATGCTTCGAGACGATTTTCGCCCAATCCGTATACTTCTAGATCCCAGTCATGCACCGGCAAACCCAAGAGGCTGTCGCGAATCGCCCCACCCACCAGCAGGATTCTCGCTCCCGCTTGTTCCAGCGCGGCGAAAACCGGCACGAGTCCGGGCGGCAGCGGAATATCCATAGGCCTTAGTGCTTGCGCATCTCGGTCAATAACTCGGCGTAGCGTTCGGCAACCACCCGGCGTTTGATTTTCAGGGTGGGGGTGACCTCGCCGTGTGCTTCGCTCAGGGCTTCCGGCAACAGGGCAAAACGCCGCACCTGTTCATAGGAGGGCAAATCCTGCAAGGCAGCGGTAATGCTTTCCTGAATGGCTCTGCGGAGAATGCCGGCGTCCGGGTCTGTTCCGAAGCGGGACTGCACCTGTTCCGGGTTGGGAAAAATCAGGGCGCTCAAATAAGGCAGGCGATCCCCAAATACCACGGCCTGGCTGATCAGGGGCTGTGCCATCAAGCGCATCTCGATTTTTTGCGGAGGGATGTTTTCACCTGCCGAATTGACGATCAGATCTTTTTTGCGGTCACAGATGGTCAGGTATCCTGCTGCATCGAGGCTGCCCACATCGCCGGTATGTAGCCAGCCATCGACCAGGGTTTCCCGGGTGGCACTGTCATTATTCCAGTAGCCGGACATGATGGATGGTCCGCGCACCAGTATTTCTCCATCGTCGGCTATACGTCCCTGGAGATTGGGCAGGATGCGACCGACGGTTCCGGGGCGGATATGCTCCAGAGGATTGGCAGCGATGACCGGACTAGCCTCGGTCATGCCATAACCTTCGACAACGGGAAGCCCGATTTCCAGGAAGAACCGGGCAATATCGGCATCCAGCGGCGCCCCACCTGACACAAAAAAACGCAGACGACCCCCCAGTTTTTTGCGTAAGCCCGAGGCAAGCAAGTGGCGGGCGAGGCGGCGCTGCCACGACGCCGCAGGTTTGCTTCCAGTGCTGAGCCCGGCACCGCGTTGCATGAAGCGGCCGACAATACCCTTGCGCTCCTCAATACCGCGCCGCACGCGGCTGTAGAGCAACTGAAAAACCCGGGGGACGGCAATGACAATATCCGGGTGGGCGGCTTCCATATCCCGCAAAACCGTATCGGGGCGCTCGGCATAGGCGATTTCCAGGCCCAGCAGGTAGGCGCCAAAGTGCCCGGTTCCGCGCTCGAACACATGGGAGAGTGGCAGAATGGACAACAGCCGCTGCCCGCGCCGCAGGGGAACCAAAGGTAAGAATCCGGCAATATTGCTGAGAATGTTGCCATGACTGAGAATCACGCCCTTGGGCCAGCCGGTGGTCCCGGAGGTGTAGACAATGCTGGCTATCTGATCTCGGTGCAGCTCGGCAAGGCGCTCTGCCCGCTCTAGCTGCTGGGCGTGAGTGTTACTCTGTTCCAGTTGGCTCCAGTGCTTCAGTCCGGCCCCCTGCGCTGCAGTCGCGTCCCTGAGCAGGATGCGTTCCCGGGGAACCCCCCAGCCTTCCCCCTGCATTTTTTCCCACTCCTGTTTGCCCTCCAGCAACACCAACCCGGCGCCGCTGTCTCCCAGCACATAGTGAATCTCCCGGGGGCTGAAGCTGGGATAAAGCGGGACGGTGATGGCACCTATGCTGAGAATGGCAAAATCCATGATGGCCCAGTCCATGGAATTGGGCGCCATCAAAATGACTCTTTCCCCGCGCTTGACGCCAAGGCGTAGTAAACCTTCGGCGCGCGCCTGCACTTTGGCCTGGAACTGGGCGGCACTGACTTTCTGAAAACCCTGTTGTTGTCTTTCCAGGGCTATGCAACCCTGGGGATCCAGGCTGCAACGCGCAAACAAGCCTTCCGGCAGACTCTGCAGCCGACCAAGGTCCACCATCATCTCAGCGCATGGCCTTCTCGGCAGGGGTCAGGCTGCGTTTGAAGCTCTCCATCTGGAACAGGCGATCCATGTATTCCTGGGTAGCTTTGGCGGCTGCGGGCAGGCTGATATCCAACACTGGAAAGCGCCAGAGCAGGGGCGCGATAGCGCAGTCCAGAATGGACAGCTCATCACCAAAAAGAAAGCGTTGCTGGGTAAAAATCGCGCTGAGCCCGGCCATGGTGCTGCGAACCTGTTCCTTGGCGGCCTTGTTTTGTTCCGGGCTGAAGCCGGACTGAAACAGCGGAGCAAACCAGTCCTGGTCAAAGCGCAGCAGGCCCATACGTACTTTGGCCCGGGAAATGGGGTCAACGGGGATCAGGGGCGGGTGCGGAAAGCGTTCATCCAGGTATTCCATGATCAGCACGGATTCGTGAATGGCGAGATCCCGGTCGAGCAGGGTGGGAACTTGATTGTAAGCATTGAGTTCGGCCAGTTCTTCAGGCTTCTGGGCAAGATCGACTTCGATGGTCTGGTATTCCATCGCTTTTTCTTCCAGTACAAAACGCACACGATGCGCATACACACAATCTTCGCTGGAATATAAGGTCATCAGGGTTTTTTTACTGCTGGGCGTGGCCATAGGTGAACTTCCTTGATCGCAAAGTTAGGATATATTCATGGATGAAATCCCTGCGGGATTTCATCGAAGCCGTGATTATACATGACTGGCGCAATATTGGGGGTATTTCCCTGAAAGCGGGCATTTAAGAAAAAACTTATTTGTTAACAATTGTCAATACGTCTTGTCGAAGGCCGCGAGCCGCTGTAAACTGCCTGACCAGTCGGTAAGTTGTATAGAGACAACAAAATGTTGTAACCTAACCTACAGAACATAGCCACAGTACATTGGTAGAGCGGTCCTGAGGATCGCACAGGGATAATGTCATGATCCGTCAGCGCACACTTAAAAATATGATTTGGGGTACCGGAATCGGTCTGCACAGTGGCCGTAAGGTTTACCTGGGGCTGCGCCCTGCCCCGATCAACACCGGCATTGTGTTTCATCGCAGCGATATTGCTGGCGGTGCCTGGATCAAGGCTGATCCCTTGCATGTAGTGGATACCCGTCTTTCCACCAATATCGGGGATGGAGAAATTCGTGTAGGGACTATTGAACATCTGATGTCTGCTCTAGCGGGTCTGGGGATTGATAATGCCTACATTGATCTGGACGGCCCGGAAGTCCCGATCATGGACGGCAGCGCGGCGCCTTTTGTGTTTTTGATCCAGTGCGCCGGTATTGAAGAACAGAATGCGCCCAAGCGTTTTATTCGTATTACCCAGCCGCTGCTGGCCGAAGATGGTGATCGTTGGGTGCGTCTGGAGCCATTTGATGGATTCAAGGTCAGTTTCACCATAGATTTTGACCACCCTGTGGTAAAAAACGGGGGCCAGGATGTGACCGTGGATTTTTCACGGACGTCTTACTTGAAAGAAGTGGCGCGTGCCCGGACTTTTGGGTTCATGCGGGAAGTGGAAACTCTCCGGAAAATGGGCCTGGCTCTGGGCGGTAACCTGGATAATGCGATTGTCGTGGATGATTACCGCATTCTCAATGAAGAAGGTCTGCGCTATACCAATGAGTTCGTTCGCCACAAGGTGCTCGATTCCATCGGTGATTTGTACCTTCTCGGGCATCCTCTGGTCGGGCATTTTTCCGGACACAAGGCGGGCCATGCTCTGAATAACAGTCTGTTACGCGCCCTGCTCAAGCGCCAGGACGCCTGGGAGTTTGTCGATTATTCTGAAGCTTCGGCACCTTTTCCTTCGCCGAAACCCTGGTATCTTCCCCCGCCTGAGCTTGTTCCAGAGTCGCCGCCAGACGCAGCATGGCGGCAGTAATGTCCGGCGCCATGGCTTTTCCGCTTTCGCGGAGTATGGGCGCGGCTTGTGTCGCGTATCGGTGTGTTTTCTTTGGTGTCGGCACTTGCGCGGGTAGTTGCGCTTGCCAGGGTCTGACGCTGGATTGAATCTGTTGTACCGGGGTGTCGGGAAAGGCCTTGTTCCAGCTTTTGATCAATTTTTTTTCATGGCGGCGTAACCAGGTGTGCCAAACCGGGCTCTGGCAAAGTACCTGCAGCGTGTTATTTGACCAGCCAGCCAGCCAGGTGCAATCCTGGGCTTCCAGTCCTAGCAAGGCATTCCAGGCAGCTTGACGTTCCCGCAGTATCTGGGCTTTTTGCAAAATAGTCCCGATATGGCCCGGCTGGCGACCGGCAAAGGGACGCTGTGCGCGCTGTCGTTTATCATTCATGGGCTTTCATGCTAACCTGCACAATATTTTTTACCTAGGTTTGTCTATTCATGTTTGGAACCATCATCCGTCATGTGGTTGGTAGTCGCAATGAGCGTCTGATCAAGAAAGCCCGCGCAGTAGTCGCCCGGATCAACGCACTGGAAGAACAATACCAGGCCATGGACGATGCCACTCTTGCGGCGCAGACGGCGGTTTTCAAGGAGCGCATTGCCCAGGGTGAGTCTCTGGATGCCATCCTTCCCGAGGCTTTTGCCGTAGTGCGCGAAGCAACCCGCCGGGTCATGGGCATGCGTCACTATGACGTGCAGCTGATTGGCGGATACATGCTGCACGAAGGCAAAATTGCCGAAATGCGCACGGGTGAAGGCAAAACTCTGGTTGCTACCCTGCCAGCGTACCTCAATGCCCTGCTCGGCAAGGGGGTGCATGTCATTACCGTCAATGATTATCTGGCCAGTCGTGATGCCCAATGGGTAGCGAAAATTCATAATTTTCTCGGTCTCAGCGTCGGTACCATCATTTCCGATCTGGCCACGGAAGATCGCCGTGCAGCCTATGCGGCAGACATTACCTACGGAACCAATAACGAATTCGGCTTCGATTATCTGCGCGATAACATGGCTTTTTCCCCCGCCGACCGGGTGCAGCGCGGCTTGCACTACGCCATTATTGACGAGGTGGACTCCATCCTCATCGATGAAGCCCGGACTCCACTGATTATCAGTGGTCCCACCGAAGAAAATACAGATTTGTATTTCCGTGTGGACAAGCTGGTGGGGGAATTTGTGGTTGACGAAGACTACACGGTGGACGAAAAAGCCAAGCAGGTCATGCTCACCGAAGAGGGTATCGAAAAAGCTGAGCGGCTGATGGCCGAGCATGGTCTGTTGACCGAGGACAATCTCTACGACCTGGCTAATGTCACCCTGGTCCATCATCTCAATCAGGCATTGCGGGCGCATGTCATCTATCACCGCGAAACCGACTACATTGTGCGCGATGGCGAAGTCTGCATTGTCGATGAATTCACCGGGCGCATGATGACCGGCCGGCGCTGGTCCGACGGGCTGCATCAGGCGGTGGAGGCCAAGGAGGGGGTTGAAGTCCAGAATGAAAATCAGACCCTGGCTTCCATTACCTTCCAGAACTACTTCCGGATGTATGAAAAACTGTCGGGAATGACCGGTACGGCGGACACCGAAGCCTTTGAGTTGAACCAGATTTACAATCTGGAAGTGGTGGTGATTCCGACCCATAAGCCGGTGCGGCGTCTGGATATGGCCGATCTCATCTATCGCACTGCCCAGGAAAAATGGACCGCCATTGTCGAGGATATTCGCGATTGCCATCAGCGCGGTCAACCGGTGCTGGTGGGTACCACGTCCATCGAGCACAACGAATTTTTATCCCATCTGCTCAAGCAGGGCAAAATTCCGCACGAAGTTCTGAATGCCAAGCAGCATCAACGCGAGGCGGAAATCATTGCCCAGGCAGGCACTCCCGGTGCAGTGACCATTGCCACCAATATGGCTGGTCGTGGAACCGATATTGTCCTGGGCGGTAATGTCGGTCATCAGGTGGATATGGTGCTGGCGAATCCGGATCTGGATGAAGACAGTAAAAGCGCGCGTGCCGAGGCCCTGAAAAATGGTTGGCAAGGCCTTCATGACCGGGCTATTGAGGCGGGTGGCCTGCATATTATCGGCACCGAAAGGCATGAATCCCGGCGCGTCGATAATCAGCTGCGCGGTCGTTCCGGCCGTCAGGGAGATCCGGGTACCACCCGTTTTTATCTCTGCCTGGAAGATCCCCTGATGCGGATTTTCGGCAGCGATCGCCTGGGTGGCTTGATGCAGAAACTGGGCATGAAAGAAGGCGAGGCCATCGAGCATCCCTGGGTGACTAAATCCATTGAAAACGCCCAACGCAAGGTGGAAAGCCGCAACTTCGACATTCGTAAACAGTTGCTGGAATATGATGACGTCGCGAATGAGCAGCGCAAAATCATCTACCAGCAACGCAATGCCTTTATGGATTCGGATGATGTCAGTGCAGAAATCCAGATGCTGCGGGAAGACGTGCTGGACGCCGTGCTGGCAGACTACACTCCCGCTGGAGTCATGGAAGAAGAATGGGATGTGCCGGGCCTGGAGTCTGCCCTGCAGCGGGTGTTCGGGCTGGAGGCAACGGTTGCGCAATGGCTGGAAGCCGACAAACGGTTGAATTATGAAGGCCTGCGCACCCGAATCATGGCGATGGTTCAGGCGACTTACGCTGAAAAAGAGACCTTGATGGGCAGCGAAATGGCCCGTCATTTTGAAAAGTCCATCATGTTGCAGGTGCTGGACAGCCAGTGGAAGGATCATCTGGCGAGTATGGACCATCTGCGCGAAGGTATTCATTTGCGGGGCTATGCCCAGAAAAACCCCAAGCAGGAGTATAAAAAAGAGTCTCTGGCCATGTTCAACAGCATGCTGGCGCGGATGCGCGAGGAGGTCATCAGCACCTTGTCGCGTCTGCATGTCAGCCCCGCCGCCGAGACCATGGATTGGGACACCCTGGCCCGTGCTGCGGCACCTCAGCATCTGCAGTTTTCCCATCCGGATTTTGCGGCGGAAACGGCTGCGGATAATATCGGTTTGTCCATGGTTGCCGGAACGGTTCTGGGGGAAAGCATGGCCGAAGCCACCGGTCAGTCGCCTCTGCAGGTGGATGATAAAATTGGCAGAAATCAGCCCTGCCCCTGTGGTTCAGGGAAAAAATACAAGCATTGTCACGGACGTTTGCAATAAGGAGGCGCTATGGCTGTTGGTCTTCTTCCCCCCCATGATTTACTGCCGGTAGCGGGATTGCGCCTGGCTGTTGCTGAGGGGGGCGTGCGTTATGCCGGAAGACGTGATCTCACCCTGATAACGCTGGCGGAAGGCAGTGAAGTTGCCGGAGTCTTCACCCGTAATCGCTTTTCGGCGGCACCGGTGATAGTGGCCCAGCGACATCTGTCTGCAGGAACCCCTGTTCGGGCGCTGATCATCAATACTGGCAATGCCAATGCCGCTACGGGTGCGGCAGGATTGCAGGCGGCCGAGGATTCCTGCCGGACAGTCGCTGCCGCCCTGGGCTCTGCGCCCGAGTCGATCTTGCCTTTTTCCACCGGCGTCATTGGTGAACCCGTGGACCTGGCGGAGAAAATCTCGAAAGCCCTGCCTGTTTTAACCGCGCGTCTGGATGAAAATAATTGGGAAATAGCGGCGGCTGCGATCATGACCACGGATACGATTCCCAAGGCCTGTTCCCGGCAAATCAATCTGGATGGTCAGCGGGTGACCATCACCGGCATAGCCAAGGGTTCGGGGATGATTCGCCCGGATATGGCCACCATGCTGGCTTATATTGGCACCGACGCGGCCTTGCAGGGGGCGGCCTTGCAGCAGTGTCTGCAGGATGCCTTGGCTCAATCCTTCAACCGGATTACCGTGGATGGCGATACCTCCACCAACGACGCCTGTATTCTCATGGCGACCGGACGGAGTTTGACCAAGGCGGTGACGCAGGTGGACGATCCGCGTTATGCCCCTCTCTGTGCGGCCATCACCGAAGTGGCGCAGTTTCTGGCCCAGGCCATTGTCCGCGATGGTGAAGGAGCCAGTAAATTTATACCTATTCACATCTCCGGCGGGCGCAGTCAGGAAGAATGTCTGCAGGTAGCCTATCGCATGGCCCATAGTCCTCTGATCAAAACCGCTTTTTTTGCCTCGGACCCGAACTGGGGGCGTCTGCTGGCAGCCATCGGTTCAGCGGGGGTGGATGACTTGGAAGTCGATCTGATCCAGGTCTGGTTGGGAGATGCCCGCATCGTCCGGGATGGCGCCAGGGATCCCGATTATACAGAAGCCGCCGGACAGGCAGTGATGGCCGGGGAGGAAATTCCGGTGCGGGTGGATCTGGGACGGGGGACCGCCACGGCGACTATCTGGACCTGTGATCTCTCTTATGACTACGTGCGTATCAACGCCGATTATCGCAGCTGATGAACGTCGTTCCGGTAGCTACAGGAATTTTGCAGGACGCTGAGGGGCGTCTGCTCATTTCCCTGCGACCCGAAGGCAAACCCTGGCCGGGTTTCTGGGAGTTTCCCGGTGGCAAGGTGGATCCGGGTGAGACCCCCGCAGAGGCCTTGCAGCGCGAGTTGTGGGAAGAAATCGGGATTCGTGTCCTGGATGCCGAGCCTTTCCGGACCTTGGATTATACTTATCCTGAGCGGACGGTCCGCCTGCATTTTTACCGGGTTCGGCGCTGGGAAGGCGAAGCCTATGGGAAAGAAGGACAACAGATCCGCTGGTTATATCCCTGGGAAATCCCCGCCCTGGAATGCTTGCCTGCCAATCTGCGCATGACTGCAGCAGTACTCGAAGAATCCTTGCCGCGCCCCCCCCTTTGTCTGATTGCTGACCCTTCCCGACTGGAGTCCGCAGTATTTGCCAATGCCTGGCGTCAGGCTTTGCAGGCGGGACTGCGGTGGGTCATCCTGCGCTGTAAAAATCCGCTGGATGCCGGGCAGGTGTCTCAGCTGCACAAACTCTGTGCAGAAACCCTGGCTCAAGGCGCCCAGCTATGGCTGAATCATCCTGACCCGCTGCCGGACTGGCCAAGAACCGGGCGTCATCTGACCCAGGCCCAGCTGGATGCCGGTTTAAGGCCTGATGAAGCTTTTGGCGTTTCCTGCCATGACGGGGAGGGTGTGCACCAGGCGGCCCGAGCAGGCGCGCGATATGCCCTGCTGTCTCCGCTGTTCCCTACGGCTTCTCATCCGCATACGCCGGCCCTGGGCGCAGATGCTTTTGCGGAATTGGTGGAAAGCGCGGCTATTCCCCTGATTGCCCTGGGCGGGTTATCTGCCGAGCGTATTCCTGCAGCTATGGCTACCGGTGCCAGTGGGGTGGCCGTGCTGTCCGGGATTCTCGAAGCGTCTGATCCTTTTGTTGTTACCACCGATTTCCTGCACTATTGGAGGCCCTGAGTGCCCCGGATTTCCGTCGTCATCCCGCTTTATAATGAAATCGACAATGTGACGCCCCTCTGTGATGCCCTGGCTGCGGCCCTGGTTGGGGCAGATGTGGAAATCATCATTGTCGATGATGGCAGCCGCGATGGCAGTGCTGCGGCCCTGGACCGGGAGGCCGAAGCGCGGGGCGATCACTTCAAGATGATCCATCTGCAAAGAAATTTCGGGCAGACTGCCGCCATGCAGGCGGGCATTGATGCGGCCCAGGGCGAAGTCATCGTGACCCTGGATGCGGATTTGCAAAATGATCCCCTGGATATTCTGCCCCTGGCTGAACGGTTGCTGGCAGAAAACCTGGATGTGGTGGCGGGCTGGCGCAAAAATCGCCAGGATGGGCTGCTCCTGCGCAAAATTCCCTCGCGTATAGCCAACCGCCTGATTCGCCGCCTGACCGGGGTGTTTTTGCATGATTATGGCTGTACGCTCAAAGCCTATCGGGCCTCGGTACTCAAGGGGGTACGTCTGTATGGTGAGATGCACCGTTTCATCCCGGCCTGGCTTTCGACCCTGACTTATACGGACCGTATTGTCGAGGTGCCGGTGCGCCATCATCCGCGCCGGGCGGGTAAGAGTAAATATGGCATATCCCGGACCTTCCGGGTGCTGGTAGACCTGCTTTTCGTCAAGTTTTTTCTGGGCTATAGCCAGCGACCCATGCACTTTTTCGGGGTGATCGGTCTTTTTTCCCTGTTTGTCGGCTCCGGTATGCTGATTTATCTGTTTATTGACAAGTTTGCGGAAGGCGCAGAAATTTCCGGTCGCCCCATGCTGATTGCCGGAGTGCTCTTTTTTCTGGCGGGCCTGCAGTTTCTGAATACCGGGATTGTCGGCGAGATGCTGTCGCGGATTTATTTTGAAGGGCAGGGCAAGACGACCTATGTGGTCCGCCGAGCGGTGCATCTGGATGTGCCGCCGGAACAGTAATGCCGATTCCAATTCTGATGTATCACAATATCGCCCGCGCTCCAGAAGGTGTGAAGTTGCGGGGCTTGTATGTTTCTCCCCGACGCTTCCGGCGCCAGATGGGCTTGTTGCGGCGCTTCGGCTATCAAGGCCTGTCCATGACCGCTGCATTGCCTTATTTACGCGGAAAAGCCCATGGGAAAGTGGTAGCCATTACCTTTGATGATGGCTACCGCGATAATCTGGAAAACGCCTTGCCTATTTTGCAGGATGTCGGCTTTACGGCGACCTGTTACATGGTCAGTGCGGCGCTTGGTGGCGATAACCACTGGGATGCCGAACAATTGGGGGTACATAAACCCCTGATGTCTGTGGCAGAGCTGCGGCAATGGCAGGAAGCCGGGATGGAAGTGGGAGCCCACAGTCGTCATCACCCCCGCCTGCCAGAACTTCAGGAATCTGCACTGCGGGACGAAATAGGAGGCTCCCGAGAAGATCTGGAGTCGCTGCTGGGCGTCCCGGTTAAGCAGTTTTGTTACCCATATGGAGCCGCAGGACAGCGCGAGCAGGAAGCCGTAAAGCAGGCTGGATTCCTGGCGGCGGTCTCCGTGCGCCGGGCGCGTGCAACACCAGGGAAAGAAAACCTATTTGATCTTCCCCGAGTGATGGTGGGAGGGCATCATGGTCCCCATGTATTTCCTCTGCAAATCTGGACGCAGCATGAGGATCATCATTGAAAAATGGGCCGCGTATCCTTTGGGTTGGCACCAACCCGGGCGGCGGTGGCACGGAAACCCACATGATTACCCTGTGCTCCGCTTTGGCGGAAGCTGGCGCAGAAGTACACGCTTTTGTGCATCCTCAAGGGAAAATTGCCGAGTCCCTCGCGGCGAGCCATGTCGTGCTGCATTACGGAAAATTCCGCAACAGTGCGGATTTGCGCGGGATATTCGCCCTTGGACGGCTTATCCAGAAAATGCGTCCAGACTGGATGGTGGGCAGCTTCAGTAAGGAATATTGGCCACTGGCTCTGCTCAGCTGCCTGCATGGCTGTCCTCTGGTGTTGTTCAGGCATATGGATTTACGCCTCAGGCCCAGTACGCGCTGGCTGCTCTCCCGCTGGCCATTACGTCTTTTCGCCATTTCCGAATATTTACGTGGCCGCCTGATGGATCAGGGTATTCCGCCGGCGCGGGTAGAGGTGCTCTTGAACCCCATTCATCTGGAAGAGTTCCATCGTGATGCGCAGGCACGGCAGCGCTTGCGTCAGGAGCTAGGCGTCAATGACGCAGATTTTCTGGTAGGTTTTGTGGGTGCCTGGCATCGCGGCAAGGGGGTTTTCCTGCTGGCTGATGCCATTGATGCCGCCCATGCGCAAAATTCCCATGTTCACGGCCTGTGGCTTGGTGGTGGCGCCCATGAAGAGGCATTACGGGCAAGGCTCGCCAATAAGCCCTGGCATCATCTGCTGGGTTGGAAAAATCCGGTCATGCCCTGGTATAGTGCTATGGATTTTTTGGCTCTCCCGTCCATAGAGCCGGATACTTTCGGTCGGGTTTGCCTGGAAGCCCAGGCTTGCGGTACGCCGGTGCTGGGCGCGGATATGGGTGGGATTCCCGAGAGTTTTGCAGCCGGGCAGAGTGGTTTGTTACTCCCTGCTGGCGCTGTGCGGGATTGGCAGGATGCCATTTTGCGGGTGGCGACAGATGTTCCCTTCCGACAGGGTTTGGCAGCAGCAGGTCCGGATTACGCCCGGCGCTTTGCTGCGGATGTCATCGCCCGGAGTTTATTAACAACCTTGCTGCCATGACATAACTGCTTCCACGTTTTATGATAGGGGCTGTTTATTCGCTGAGGCAGGAGGCAAGGTCATGCAGGTAGCCATGTTACGGCCTTTGTCTATCAAAGAGTATCTGGAAGGTGAAGAGCAGGCCGATATGCGTCACGAGTACGTGGCCGGGCAGGTCTATGCCATGGCTGGGGCCAAGCTGCGTCATAACCAGATTGCGGGTAATGTGTATGGGCTGCTCTGGCAAAAGACTCTTGGTAGTCACTGTCAGGTACTGAACAGTGACATGAAAGTGCGGGTAGCAGCAGTAGATGCCTTTTATTATCCCGATGTGGTGTTGCGCTGTGGTGTGCCTTTATCCGGAGAGACGCTCTATCTGGAAGATCCCTGTCTTATTGTGGAAGTCATGTCGGCGAGCACGGAAAATGTGGACCGTCGAGAAAAAATGCAAGCTTACCAATCGCTTCCTAGCCTGCAGGAATATGTTTTGGTAGATAGCGAAAAAGCCGTCATCGAGGTCTTTCGCCGACATCCAGACGGTTGGTGGCATGAGTTGTTGAATGATCCTGAAAACGACAAGGCTTGCTTTCAGTGTGTTGACCTGTCGTTTGCCTTGGCGGACATTTATGTTGGGGTCGATTTGCCCTCAGCCTTGGCGACCGGTTGCCCGTAGCTTCTGATGAGACGTCTATTGCCCGCAGAACCCCGGCGCATCATCATGATCAAGTCACACAGCGCCGGTGTCGGCGACATTCTGCGTAGCTCTGCGGCATGGGCTGTGCTCAAGAAACGCTGGCCTAACGTTGAACTGCATCTGGTGTTTCTGACCCGCTGGCCAGGATATCCCAGTGAAGAACTCATTCAAGAGCATCATCTACTGTCCAGTGCGCATTTTTTAGCCATGAAGGAAGGGCGCTGGTGGGGCATACGTGGGGTTGGTCCCCGTACCTGGGGGCGTTTACTCCCGGCATTAAGAAAAATTGCTGAACAGGTACAGCCAGATCTGATCATAGATCATGAGCCCTTTGGTTTGGAAACGAGTTTGGTGGCACTTTGGCTGCGCCGCTTGAGTAAAGCGCCCATAGTTGGTGTCAACCAGGTGCTGGGACGAGGTTTGTTATATGATGTTGCTGGCCCGAGTTTGCGTAACTATGCAAAACGACAGGAACTATCCTGGCCAATGGACTATACCGAAAGAGACTTTGCTGCGCTTGCCGCATTGGGGCTTTATCGAGAAGGGCAAAAGATAGTGCTTGCCGAGACGAAGTCTGGAAGACTGTTTCGTGAACAATTGCAAAGACAATTGCCAAAAGAAGGGTTGCCGGTGATTGGGTTAAATATAGGTTGTGGGACACCAGATGCTGAAAAGAAACGACCCGATCTCGATTTGCTAGTCAGTACACTTGGCTATATGCAGCAAAAATTATCTTATGTCTTGCTGCTTACTGGGGCACCTAATGAGCGTGAAATTAATCGATCTTTCATGAAAAAATATCACGATAAATGGGGTGATGATCATTGCTTGATTGATCTGTCCGGACTCACCACGCTTTCTGGTCTTACTGGAGTCATAACCCTTTGCGATGGTTTTATCTCCAGCGATTCTGGCCCTTATCATATGGCGGTTGCCCAGGGGATTCCAACTCTGGCGTTGTTTAATTTTGCTAGCCCAGAGCATTATCATCACGAGGCATCCATTGTGATGATGAACGATTTTGATCAATACGCCCTGGTTGGTTTTTTTGAAGAGGTGAATAATCCTCCGATGAGAAAAACGCCATGGAATGGTTGAAAGTTAAAGAACATGGATTGTTTTATTCCTATGTTCTTCCGCTTTTTTTCTTTCCTCTAAGCACAGCTGGAGCTGGGATATCTTCTGGATTGTTGATCCTGACGTACGGGATTAGTGGATATTGGCGTAATTGGCGAACTGTTTTTAATAGACCTTGGGCAGTTCCGCTATTATTGTTGATTGCGTGGACAGCTTTTGGACTGTTTTGGACATCAAATTTTTTCTATGGTACGAAAGTCGTCGAAGCAGCTGGATACGGTTTTTTTGCGCTTTTTGGTGCAACCATGCCGTGGAAAGAGCAGTGGATAAAAATTTTGATACGATTTTTTATTCTGGGTTTGGTAATGAATGCCATTTTGGCCTTTTTGATGACTTGGCAGGTGTTGCCGTGGCATAATGTAAATAACTTGCCATACACGGGATTTGGAGGGCATATATATATCTCTCTTGCCATCGTTCATGTATTTTTGTGGATGGTTTGGGATTTGAAGTTTCAATGGAACTTTAAACGGTGGTTGAATATAGTTATTGCTATTATACTTTTTTTTCAGTTGGTTTTGGCGCAAGGCCGCTCAGGTCAGTTACTCTTCATTATTTTGTTGCCTGCTGCAGTTTGGTTGCTATACAAAGGAAGGTGGCGGTACTGGTTTTCTTTGGTAATTTTGCTTTGTGTCTCGGGAATGATTTTTGTGCCCTCGGTTTATGGGATGTTTGCTCTCGGAGTTCATCAGTTAATTCATTTTAATATTCATGCTGCGGACACTAATTCTAGCTGGGGCTTGCGAATTATTGCGATGATGGGAGGGATTATGATGTTTTTTTCCCATCCTATATTTGGGGTTGGTACAGGCAGTTTCTTATCAAGCATTACTGCTATTCAGGACGCGCACATGCTACCTAAGACACCCTTGTTTATTATGAATACGGCGGCAAATAGCTTCATTAGTGAAGCTGCTGTTTTAGGTATAATTGGGTTGGGGTTATTTCTTTGGTTTTTGTGGGGGGTTGTAAAGGAAGCATGGGGTGATAGAATGATGCCCCAAAACTGGTTTGCGTTATCGTATGTTTCGATTTTTATTGTTGGTGGAATGTATAATAGTTTAAATTGGGGTTATGCTGATTCTATTACTATTGCATTAATGGCAGGGTTGCCTCTGAATCGTTTTTTTATTCCTGTTTGTGATGCTCGCAAGAATGTCTAAACATCTTGTATCGGTGGTTTATATAACCTTGAATGCTGAAAAGTATTTAGAAAAATCTCTGGATAGCGTTAAAAATATTGCTCAGGAAATTTTGATTGTCGACTGCGGCTCTACGGATCAAACTTTATCCATTGCTCAAAAGCTTAAAGTTAAGGTTATACCCAGAACTTGGGAGGGCTTTGCTGCGCAAAGACAGTTTGCTGTGGATTCGGCTTGTTGCGATTGGGTGTTGATGCTGGATGCGGATGAGATTTTAACCGAATCAGGTGTACAGATGATTGTTGAAGCACTCTCCTATCCTTCTGATGTTTCAGCCTATTTTTTGCGTCGCCTGAGTATTTTTCATGATAAAAAAGTTCTTCATGGCGATTGGGGTCGTGATCGTGTTCTGCGCTTGTTTGATCGTCGTCAGGGGAAATACACGGATAATTTGGTACATGAAGCATGGGAAACTTGTGCCCCCAAAAAAACTTTACCTGGCATTTCACTATTTCATTATTCATATAAAGATTACTCTGAACTTATTGAGAAAATGCGGCGCTATGCCATGCTTAACGCCCAACAGCTTAGGCAGAAAGGCAGCGTCTTGCGTGCCCATATGCCAATGACCCATGCAATTGCAGCCTTTACACGCAGTTATTTTCTCCGTCTGGGAATCCTGGATGGTGTCGAAGGCGCAGCCATTGCCTGGACCACCGCCTTGGGTGCTTTCATGAAGTACGCCATTGCTCTGGAAATGCAGGCGCAAGATAAGGATGCTTCATGAATTTACTGGTCCTGCGCCTCAGTTCTCTGGGAGATGTGCTGCATACCTTGCCCGCCATTTCCGATCTCGCGATGCAACGACCGGATCTGCAGGTAGACTGGCTGGTAGAACCCGCCTTTGCGCCCATAGTGGCTTGGCATCCTGGGGTGCATCAGGCTGTTCCTTTTTCGCTGCGCGCCCTCAAAAAAAAACCACTGGCTACGCCGCAGGCCCTTTTCTCGTTACGCAGGGTGCTACGGACCAGCCGCTATGACTTGGTCCTGGATGCCCAGGGTTTGTATAAAAGTGCCCTATTGGCGCGTCTGGCGGGGGTGCCGGTGCTTGGGCTGGATGCGCAAAGCGCCCGGGAGCCGGGGGCGTCCCGCTTGTATCAGCAGCGTTTTAGCGTCCCCTGGTCCAGCTCTGCCATAGAGCGTAATCGACAACTTTTTGCCCTGGCTCTGCAATATCCACTGCCCAGTACCCCCCCGGACTTTGCCTTGGCCTGCCGCCGCTCGCAATGGCAGGAGCAAGCACTGGACGATGCATTACAGCCCTTTGTTGTTAAACCCTATGTGATCGGTTTTCACGCGACCTCTGCCGTCTGGAAAACCAAGGAATGGCCGGAGATCCACTGGAAAGCCCTGGCGTCACGTTTAAAGGATGAGGACTTGAATCTGCTCTTGCCTGCTGCCGATGAACGCGAGCGGCAGCGGGTGGCGCGTCTGCAAATCGGCGCCGATAATGTCCTGGCTCTTCCGCCTCTGAGTCTGGAGGGCTTGGCCAAAGTGACGAGTCGGGCGCAGGCATTTGTGGGGATGGATACCGGACTTTCTTATCTGGCGACTGCGCTGGGATTGCGTGGAGTGACGCTTTACGGGTCCACTTCCGCTGAACGATTGTTTGTGAAGATTGATCAGCAAATCAGCCTGCAAAGTCCGCAATCCTGCGCGCCTTGTGGCAAACCCTGCTGCCCGCTGCCCGAGGCGCAAAATGGCCGGATACTTTGCCAGGAGGCGCTGGATCCTGGGCGTGTCTGGCTTGCTTTATCTTCCCTACTGGAGTCCCCCGCCGCATGAATTCGCCTCTCAGACTCTTGCCGGAAGAACGGCGCCGTTATCGTCGTCATCAGTTCTGGACAGATCATGGCATTTTCCGCGAATGTTTTTATGCGAATTTTCATGAAATGGTTCCGGGCGTTTTTCGTTCCGCCCAGCCTTCACCCCGCCAGTTAAAGCGTTGGCAGCAGCACTATGGCCTCAGGGCGGTGTTGAATTTACGGGCACCTGCTCCCCATGAGCCCCATTACCGACTGGAACAGGAGGTTTGTGACGCCACGGGAATGCAGCATATCGTCCTGCACGGTATTGGCTCCCGGGACCTACCCGAAAAAGAGCGGTTGCTGCAAGCCATAGACCTTTTGACCGAATTACCGAGACCTTTTTTGCTGCACTGCAAATCGGGGGCGGATCGCGCCGGTTTCATGAGCGTTCTCTATATGCATCTGGTGATGGCGCAGCCCATGAAGACCGCCCAGCGTCAGTTGCGGCTCTGGCCATTTGGTCACATTCGTCATGCCAATACCGGAATACTCGACTGGTTTTTCACCAGTTATCGTCAAGCTCTGGCGAATGAACCGGATCTGTCCCTGCGCCAGTGGATTGAGCGCGATTACGATCGCCTTGCGCTGCTGAAAAGTTTTCGACCCTGGTACCGTCTGGACTGGCTGACTGATCGGCTGCTGCATCGCGAATGATAACGCGCCGGATTTATGCAGGAATCCTCTTCCTGTTGACACCGCTGCTCTGGATATTCACCCGGTGGCGGGGCTGGCGGCGTCCTCCCTATGATGAAAGATGGCAGGAGCGCTTTGGTTGGGGAGACATCCATCATGACCGCCCCATCTGGATACACGCGGTCAGCGTGGGTGAAGCCATTGCCGCAGTCCCACTCGTTCATGCCCTGCAAAAACGCTATCCAAGGATTCCGGTTCTGGTGACCAGTACGACGCCTACGGGCGCAGAAATTGTCGCCCAGCGCCTCGGCACGAGCGTGCGCCGCCATTACCTGCCCTATGATACTTCTGCGGCGATGCGGCGTTTTTTGCAGCGCCAGGAGCCGCGTGTCTGTCTCATCATGGAAACGGAAATCTGGCCGAATTTATGCTACTGGGCCGCGCAGTTTCAGGTGCCGGTATTATTGATCAATGCCCGTTTATCTCCGCGCTCGCTGAAAGGATATGGACGCTTTTCGCGGCTGTTCCGTCCCGCGCTTGCCAGTATGAGCGCCGTAGCAGCACAAAGTCCTGAAGATGCCGAGTCCTTCCGGCAACTGGGAGCGGCAAAAGTGGTCGTCATCGAAAATATCAAATATGACCTTCCGGAACCACTGGAGGCTTTGGAGAAAGGTCGCTTCTGGCGACAGCATCTGGCCACCCGTCAGGTTTGGGTGTTTGCCTCCACCCACGCCGGCGAAGAAAAAATGGCGATAGACGTTTTCAAACAATTACAGATAGCTTGGCCCCACCTTTTGCTGGTGCTGATTCCCCGGCATCCCTCTCGCCGCGTCGAAGTGGAGGCGGAACTGCAAGCAGCTGGTGTTCCCTATGCCTTACGCTCGGAGAATGGTGAAACGGCGCGTAAAAGTGTTTTTCTAGTGGATACCTTGGGAGAGGTGATGGATTTTTATGCGGCGGCTGATCTGGTGACGATGGGCGGCAGTTTTGTCCCTGTTGGCGGACATAATCCACTGGAGGCTGCCGTACTTTCCTGTCCCGTTATTTTTGGTCCGCATATGGAAAATTTTCGGCGCATTGTCCGGGATATGCTGGACGGAGATGCAGCCGTTCAGGTGGATGACGCCAATGCCCTGGCGCAACAGTTACAGCTGTGGTTGCGGCACCCGGAAAGCGCTCGGGAACAGGGGAACAGGGCGTTGGCCTTTGTCCAGCAGCAGCGTGGCTCCCTGGAAAAAATTATGCAGCTTCTGGATGAGCTGGATTGGTCCTAGATCCGGCAACGGTCCTGGAAGCTTTTTGCTCCAACGTCCCTTGCCTGTTGTTCTAAGGCTTATCCTGCTGTCAGGAGAGAACTCGCCCTGCGGGCTCAAACAACTCTCCTGACGGGCGCTGGATTTCGCCAAGAACAACAACGGCTCGGGCCAAAGTCGCTGCAAAGCTTCCAGGACCGTTGCCGGATCTAGGACAACAAAGCCTTCTGCAGTCGCGACAGACCTTCCTCCAGAGTAGCTCGGGGCGTGGCAAAATTTAGGCGCACAAAACCTGCTCCACCCGGCCCGAAGCTGGGACCAAGATTGAGTCCGAGTCCAGCTTTAAGGAGGTTCTCCTGAATAGTGACGTCGTCGCCATAGGCGCTGACATCCAGCCAGGCCAGGTAGCCGAACTCAGGAATGCGATAGCCCAGATCGGGTAATTCCCGTTGCAGAAAATCCTGAATAAACGAGGCATTAGCCAGCAGATACTGCCTGAGTGCAGACTGCCATTCTGCTCCCAGCTGCCAGGCGCTGGTCATGGCTTTCAGGGCACAGGTGTTGGTCTGATGGATCTGGCTGCGATACAGCTCATCCCGAAACATCTGGCGCAGTTCTGGATCGGGAATGATGGCTATGCCGCCCCCAATGCCTGCAATATTGAAGCTTTTACCAGCCGAGCTCAGCAGTACGGAGCGAGAAGAAAAAACCGGAAAAGGAATGTGTTGGGCATAACTGAGATCCGCGTGAATTTCATCGCTGACTACCACGCACCCGGCGGCGCTGCAAAGATCCGCCAGACGCTGCAATTCTTCGGCGGACCAGACCCGTCCTACGGGATTATGGGGCGAGCACAGCAATAACAATCGGGAGCGGGCCAGAGCCTCCTCCAGCGCCGGCCAATCAATGGAGTAGCTATTGTCTGCGCCTCTCTGGAGTGGCGCGAGGAGCAGTTCCCGCCCGTTTTTCTGCACGGCCGTCATGAACGGCGGATAAATAGGGGGCATGACGATGACGCTATCCCCCGGCTGGGTAAAAGCCCGTACTGCGGCAAACAAGGCAGGAACCACGCCGCTGATACTGCCAGTGGCGCCGGGTTCTGGACGCCAGTCGTGGCGGGCTTCCATCCAGTTCTCGGCAGCCTCTAGCATCACTGGCCCATCGCTGGGATAACCAAAAATCGGGTGTTCCAGACGTTGCTGTAATGCGGAAGTGATACATTCCGGTATGGCAAAATCCATGTCGGCAACCCACATGGGTAAGACTTCGCCGCCAAAACGATGGGCAGCGTCATCCCATTTCAGGGAGCCACTGCCCATGCGTTGAATGGGCGTGTCGAAGTCGAAAATGGCCCCTTCCTGATTCTTCATAAGCGTTCCCAGAGCGTCACCTGCGCGATGCTGTGTTGATATTTACGGGCAGTTTCCCGTATCACAAAAGGTAAATCCAGTGGGCTTTCTTCGCGCAAGCGGAAATGGGGCAATAAAATCTCTTTGAGGGCATCCAATGTCGTGCGGTTTTCACCATCTTTTTTGAAGCCCCCCAGCCACTCACTGCGCGGCGTATATTCTTCCAGCCAGGTATAGGGAGAGGTGATCAGCAAGAGCCCGCCCGGTAGGATGCGCTCACGGATATCCTCCAGAAACTTGCGGGGATGATGCAGTCGATCAATCAGATTGGCGGCAATTACCAGATCATAATCCCGATATAAGGGTTTGAGGTTGCAGGCATCGGCCTGGAAAAAATGCACATGGTCGGCGGTTTCCCGCAGGTCCAGCGCTGCCAGATCGATAGACTGGTAGCTGCTGAGATCGCCTTCTTCGGCCAAGGTATAGGAAACATGCCCCCTTTCCCGCAACTGCACTCCTACACTGATAAAGCGTGCCGAAAAATCGAGGCCGGTGACATTCGGACAGTGCCGCGCCAACTCAAAACTACAACGTCCAACCGCGCAGCCAATATCCAGGGCCTTGCGCAGGGGTTTCCCGGCCCGGGCCTGCACCGCCAGTTCCGCCACTGCCAGTGCGAAGTTGGGGACGTTGTAATAGCTCCGACCGTAATGAAATTCAGCATATTGGGATACCAGCGCATCGCTCTCATAAATGGGGATATCGGGCAGAACATTGGCAGATGCCACGTAGCGGAATCCCGCATGCTGAAAGAAGTGACGCCGGAAAGCATAACGGGCTTCACGCTGCATTTCATTACCGAGGCTGATGAAGGAGCCGCCTTTGAGCAGATTATGCTGCTGGTCAAAGGTCGGCACCGTAAAATCGTCATAAACCGGATGGACTTCAAAGCCGGGGAAAGGATAAATCGGGGTGCAGGTCCATTCCCAGACATTACCCACCAGGTCATAAAAATCCCCCTGGGGAAACTGATCCACCGGGCAGGGTGAGCACCCCGCCATCAGGCCAATGTTGGCCGGGACATGCTCTTCCCAGCTATCACTGTCATCCAATCCGCTGAGATCGCGCAGATGGCGCCATTCTTCTTCACTGGGCAAGCGGAGCTCCTCTCCGGTCCGGGCCGATTTCCAGCGACAAAAGGCGTCTGCTTCCAGGGCGTTGACTTCAACGGGCCAGTTCCAGGGCATGGGCCGCTCTTCAGCAAGCAATCGCAGCTGCCAGCCTGTGGCGTGAGGTACCCAAAAGCTGGGATGTTCCGCCCGACTGAAGCGCCGCCAGGCATCGCCTTCCGCGCTCCACCAATCCGGATTCCGGTAACCACCCTCCTCCACAAAGGCGAGATATTCTTCGTTACTTACCAGAAATTGACTGGCTTTGAACGGTTGCAGGGTGATTTCGTGGCTGCCATATTCGTTATCCCATCCATATTGGCGGTCATCCCGGGCTTTGCCGAGATGGACTTCCCCCCCCGCTACCGGCAGGAGCTGGTTAATAGGGGCCGGACCCGCCTGATTCCAGGGCGTGAAAGCGGCGACGGGAGCCACCTGTGACAAGGGCAATTGCCGGATCAGTACCGAACTGGTTTCCAGATGAATGTTTTCGTGCTCGATTCCCATCAAAATGACCCACCAGGGAGAGTCCCAGGTAATGGGGAGGGTCAGGGGCAATTCGCCAATCAGCTGATCCACCATCTGCCGCACCCGCTGTCGATACTGACGGACGCTTTCGACGCTAGGCCAGTCGTAGTGGGTCTCATCCAGATCATCCCAGGACATCTCATCCACCCCGACGGCAAACACGGATTCCAGATGCGGATCGAGGCGGGCGTTGATCAGTCCGGCAAATTGCAGCTTGTTGACGTAAAAAGTGGCCGTGTGGCCGAAATAAAAAATCAGGGGATGGCGCAGGGGAATGGCTTTTTCCATCCAGGCTGCAGAGTCTTGCAGGTGTTCAAACAGGGATTCATACAGGGAGAATGTTTCATGAAACACCCTGCGAATTTCGTCCCGTTTTTGTTCAGCATTCTCACCGTCCAAACGAAGTGGAGTAATGCGTGTACGCGCCATGTTTGCCCCTTTGTGCTCTGTCTGTTGAGGATATGTCCGTTTCCCACAAGATACCGTCCGGTCGGATGTTTGGGAAGGGGTCAGGGTTTGCCGACAGCTTTCAGCATCCTGCGCGCCAGAGGCGGCATGATCAACAACATCATCAGCAAACGCATGAGATGCACGCCGAGGACAAAAAGCACGTTGCCATGGGCAGCCATGCTGACCGCGACCGCAGCATAGAGCGCACCGGGCGCCGTCGCCAGGTATCCGTCCAGGTCACTGACGCCAACCAGATGGGCCAGAAATATTCCGAGCAGGGCACAAAGCAGATTCAGGACGACAATGATGAGTAATGCCCGGGGGATCAGACGGAAGTGTTGGCGAATACGACTTATGGATAGTTGCAGTCCGGCCTGCCAGCCAATCAGCAAATAAGCACCCTCCAGAATCGGGCCGGGAATGGCCTGGGTGGGACTGGTTTTCAGCAAGGTCAGCAGCAGCGTAACAAGCAAGGGACCGAGCAAATAGGGGGCGGTGATGTGGATTTTACGAGCCAGCCAGACGCCGATGGGTCCGCCCAACATTATCAACAGGAGGCTGCCGCCCCAGGATACCGCTGGGAGTTTGCCCGCCAAGGCGAACGGACTGGCGTGATGATCCTGAAACACAAACAGAACCACCAAAGGAAGACTGGCCATGACCAGAATAACCCGCAGGTATTGCATGATGGCCACCAATCCCACGTCGGCGTCATATTCCTGGGCAATGGCCGTAATGCCCGCCGCGCCCCCGGCAGTCATGGAAAGCAGGCCGGTACTGGCCTTGATCTGCGCCCAGCGACTGAAAAGCAGTCCCGAAACCAGACTCAATATCAAGGTTGCGGCCGTGACCAGCAAGATGGGCAGCCAATGGCCGGAAATAGCGCCCAGGGCAGCGCTGGTAAACATCAGGCCAATAGCTATACCCAGGATGCTTTGTCCTGCTCGGGAAAAGTGACGGGGATAAGTCAATCCGCCCAAGCTATTGATGGCGATGGCTGTCATGACCCCGGCAAAAAGGGGGGCGGCGGGAATCTGTCCAAGCGTGAAGCAATAGCTCAGCAGCAAGCTCCCCAGTATCAGCACAATCCAGCGCCCCGTTATACTGGCTGTAATACCCAGAAAATGCTGAATAAGTGGCCTGCGCCGGGGATTCGGGTTCAAGCGCCGCCCTTGAACCCCAGCTGTCGCCACGCCTCAAAAACGCCCACCGCACAGGCGTTGGATAGGTTCAGGCTGCGTTGTCCCGGACGCATGGGTAAGCGCAGTACCTGTCCGGCGGGGAGGCTATCCAGTATATGCGAAGGCAGCCCCCGGGTTTCCGGCCCGAACAGCAAGGCATCGCCTTCCTGAAAAAGCGTCTGGTGATGCAGGTGTTTCCCTTTGGTGCTGAAAGCAAAAACCCGTGCGTCGGCCAGTGCATCACGGCAATGTGCCCAGTCCGGATGGCGCAAGACCTCGGCAAATTCATGATAATCCAGTCCGGCGCGACGCAGGCGACGATCATCCCAGGCAAATCCCAAGGGTTCGACCAGATGCAGCCGGGTGCCCGTGTTGGCACAGAGACGGATGACATTGCCCGTATTGGGCGGGATTTCCGGCTCAAAAAGAATGACATGCAAAAGGGGATCAGGCATGGGTCGGGACCGTTTCTCTGAGCGCGCGCGCCAGCACCCAGATATCGATGCGCTGCACCCCACCCTGGCGGAGCAATTCGGCGAGTTGCGCGGCCGTGGTTCCGGTAGTCATGACATCATCGACAATGGCGACGTGGGCGGGTAGCTTGCCGTGCAGGCTAAAAGCCGCATCCAGGTTTTCCCGGCGCGCAGCGGCACTCAAACCCGTTTGGTGGCGGGTATTTCGACAGCGGCGCAGGGCGCCGGGGCGGACTGGAATGCGCCAGCGCTTTCCCCAGTGGCGAGCCAGGAGCAACGCCTGGTTATAGCCGCGTTCGCGCAGTCGACGGGCGTGCAGGGGTACCGGTAATAGGCATTCAGGGCGAGAAGGCGCCTGACCTCCCCAGCTTTCCGCCCAAGTCTGGGCCAGAGCCCGGGTCCAGTCCAGACGCTGGTGAAATTTCCAAGCGAGGATGGCGGCACTCAATGGCTCAGCATATACAAAAGGGGTGTAGACATGATCATAGGGTGGCGCTTCCACCGCGCAGACCGGGCAATCACCATTGATCTGCAGGGGCAGGGCGCAATAACCGCAGACTGCATCGGGCAGGCGGGGCCAATCGCCGGTACAGGCTGAGCAGAGGGCCGCACCCACCGCTCCACAGCTGCGGCAATGTTCGGGAAACAACCATTGACTGATGCGCTGGCTGTTTCTGAAGATTTGTTGCAGAACGGACAAGGGAATGGGCGGACCTTTTGCTGGGCGGGAAGATTTGATCTTCCTGATTCTCACCTTTCAGGCCTGCATTGACAAGGCAGAACCCCCTCCTTATAAGAAGCTATGCCTGATACCGTAGAAAGTGACTGGAGTACGCAGCTGGCGGATATCCGTCGCCAGGGGTTGTGGCGGGAATTGTTGCCCCTGCAACCCGATCCCGCTGCCGACCACCCTCAATTTATAGACAGCGAAGGACGTGCGTTCATTTCTTTTGCCAGTAATGACTATCTTGGTTTGAGCAGAAATCCTGCCCTGCAGCGCGCGGCCATTGCCGAACTCGAAACAAGTGGCCTCGGTGCGGGTGCGGCACCCCTGCTGGGTGGCGAGCGACCAGTACACCAGGGATTGGCTGCCGATTTGGCCGACTGGCTGGGCGTGGAAGCAGTTCTGCTGTTTGGCAGTGGTTATCTGGCAAATCTGGGCATTATCTCAGCCCTGGTCGGCCGCCATGACCGGATTTATGCCGACCGCCTCAATCATGCTTCCCTGGTGGATGGCGCCCGTTTGTGCGGGGCGCGTCTACAGCGCTACCGGCATGGGGATATGGCGCATTTGCAGCAGCTATTGGTACGCGGTGGTTCAGGGCGGGCCTGGATCATCAGCGACGGGGTTTTCAGCATGGATGGTGACCTGGCGCCGCTGCCTGAGCTGGTGTCGCTTGCGCGCCAGTACCAAGCCCGGATTATTCTGGATGAAGCCCATGCTTTGGGGGTGCTCGGCGACCAGGGCAGGGGCACCCTTGCCCACTACCATCTGGATAATGCCGACGTGGCCGTGATCATGGGCACCCTGGGCAAGGCTTTTGGGGTATATGGCGCCTTTGTGGCGGGCAGTCAGGATCTGATTGATCTGCTGCGCAACCGGGCACGCAGTTTTATTTATCATACAGCCTTGCCGGCGGCGCTGGCGGCAGCGGCACGGGTTTCCTTGCAGTTGTTGCGAGCGGGCGAAGTCCGCCGCGCCCGCTTGCATGTTCATCGTCTTTTGTTGCGCGCCGAGCTTCCTGATGCTCCCTGGCTTCCCAGTGAAACGCCCATACAGGGGCTGGTTTTAGGCGATGCCGCAAGGGCTATGCGGGTGTCCGGGCAACTGCGTGGGCTTGGCCTATACTGCCCCGCTGTGCGCCCTCCGACGGTTCCCCAAGGAAGCGCCCGCTTGCGGGTGACCCTCAGTGCCGCGCATCGGCGCGAAGATCTGCAGGCCCTAGTGACGGCCCTCCGGGAGATAATATGAACCAGGTTAAGGGATGAGTTGGTTTCGAGAACAGAGCGGGCAAGGGTCGACTTTGCTGCTTTTGCATGGTTGGGGCATGGAAAGCCGGGTTTTTGCCGGCTGGCGTGCCCTTTTGGAGCCTTATTTTACTTGCATCAGCTATGATTTGCCGGGCCATGGGCGCAGCCCCTGTACGGCCACCGGCATGCATTGGCCGGAGTTGCTGCAGCAGTTGCAGGACCTGCTTTCCCGGGAAGCGACACCCCCCATTTTATTGGGTTGGTCTTTGGGTGGGCTGCTGGCCTTGGGCCTGGCCCTGAACCAGTGTCTGCGTCAACCCGGGCTCCTCAGGGGGCTGGTGCTGATGGCCAGTTCCCCGAGTTTTCGCCAGCGGGCTGACTGGGCGGCGGGCATTCCTGCTGCGACCCTGGAGGATTTTGGTTTGCGTCTGCAAACTGATCCCCAAGGCACCCGCAAGCGCTTTCTGGCGTTGCAGGTTTTAGGCGATCCGCAAGGACGGCGCGCGCTGGATGGCATGGCCGCGTGGCCCAGCCCGGATCCCGCCTGTCTGGCTGATGGGCTGAAACTGCTCCAGGAAGTGGATTTGCGCGCTGCATTGGGTACCTTGACCCTGCCGGTGCAGGTGATTCACGGCGCCCAGGACCGCATTGTGCCTCCAGAGGCCGCATTTTACCTGCACCAGCATATTGTCGGCAGCCAACTGACCATGCTCGAACAGGCGGGACACGCACCCTTTTTATCCCGGCCGGAACTCTGCCGGGATGCCATTTTGGAGCATTGGACATGAATCCTTCGCTGCCGATAGCCGATCATTTGGAAAAGCGCGCCATTCGCCGCGCCTTTGACCAGGCTGCAGACAGTTATGAGGCCAGCGCGGTGCTCCAGGATCAGGTCGGTCAGCAATTGCTTGAGCGCCTTGATCTGGTCAAGCTGGAACCCCAATGGATCCTGGATCTGGGCAGTGGTACGGGGCTGCAAAGCCGCCGACTCAATGCGCGTTACCCCAAGGCGCGGGTATTGGCCCTGGATCTGGCCGCCGGGATGCTTCAGGTGGCGCGCCAACGCAAACGCTGGCGGCAGCGCCAGCATTACTGTCAGGGAGATGCGGAGCATCTGCCCCTGGCAACGGCTTCCATGGACCTGCTCTACGCCAACATGTCCATCCAGTGGTGTAATGATCTGGATCAGGTGCTGCGTGAGTTTGCCCGGGTTTTGCGCCCCGGAGGACTGTTGATGTTCAGCACTCTGGGGCCGGACACCCTGACCGAACTCCGCCAGTCCTTTGCCAGCCTCGATGCTCACCCTCATGTCAGTCAGTTCCTGGATATGCACGATATTGGTGATGCGCTGGTTCGCCAGGGCTATGAAATGCCGGTGCTGGACGTGGAGCATTATCAATTGACCTATACAACCCTGGACGATCTTTTACAGGATTTACGCAAAGTGGGAGCCACCAATGCCAGGGCGGGACGGCCCCGGGGATTATTGACGCCGGCCCGCTTGCAGCAACTCCGCGATGCCTATGAAACCTTCCGTAGTCAGGAACGTTTGCCCGCTACTTACGAAGTGGTTTACGGGCATGCCTGGAGTAGCGGCCCGCGAGCAGTAACCCGTGAAGATGGTGCCGTGCTCCTGCCTTTGACCCGCATCCCGAGACGCTCATGAAAGCGCTGCAAAATAGTTGCGCTGCTCCACAGCGGCGCGGGCTGTTTATCACCGGGACCGATACCGGCGTCGGCAAAACGGCGGTCACCGCAGCCCTGGCGCAACGCTGCCTGCAGATAATGGCCCGGGTTGCGGCATTAAAGCCCATCGTCTCCGGTAGCGAAGCTTCCGGGCAGTGGACGGATGTGGAAATACTGCGCGGCGCATCGATGCCGCCCCGTTCTTTTGCGGAAACCTGTCTCTATGCCCTGGACCCGCCCATCGCTCCGCACTGGGCGGCCGCGCAATCCGGGCTGGTATTGAATCGTCAGCATATTCAACAGTTTATCATGACCCAGGCGGTTGGTATGGATGCGGTTCTGGTAGAGGGGGCCGGGGGCTTTCTCGTACCCCTGGGAGAAGACTGGGGTTTTGCGGATCTCGCCCTTGATCTGCAGTTTCCGGTGTTGCTGGTAGTAGGTTTGCGCCTCGGCGCCATCAATCACGCCTTACTCACTGTCGAGGCCATTCTCGCCCGGGGCTTGCCCATGGCGGGTTGGGTGGCCAATCACCTGCATCCCGATCTTGCGCCGGGGACCCTGGAAACATTGCAACGCCTTATGCCCATTCCTTGCCTTGGTGAAATTCCTTTTCAGGTAGAAGCATCCAGCACCTGGAGAAGTCAGTTTCTGACTCTTCCGACCGGATGGCATTGATGTTACGATTCAGCGAACTGTCATAAAAACAGAAGGCAGTGTGTCACAGCGCGGCGCGTATTATCGTAGGAGCCGGGATAGTGATCAGTCGATATTCTGATGGAGCGTGAATGTCATGAAATCATTCAAGAGCATAGCCTTGTTGGTGTTTACCAACCTACTCATTTTTATTGCCCTTTCCATTACTTTTACCATTCTGGTCAATTGGGTTTTACCCGCTTTCGGGGTGGACCTGCGCGGCATGGTCGGTATGGCCGATTTACTCTGGGCTCTGGTCATCGGCTTTGGCGGCGCCTTCGTTTCCTTGTTGCTGTCCAAGCACCTCGCCAGGGCCGGGATGCAGATGCAAAGGATAGAGCAACCTCAGTCCGCCAAGGAGCGCCTGGTCTATGACACCGTGGCCCAACTCTCCACCCGTCTGGGTATTAAAATGCCGGAAGTCTGGGTGTACTGGAATGATGATCCCAATGCCTTCGCCACCGGACCCGGACGCAACCACAGCATGGTGGCGGTGAGTAGCGGGCTGGTGAATCTGCTCAATGATCAAGAAGTCCAGGCGGTGCTCGCCCATGAAATGGGCCATGTCTATAACGGTGACATGGTCAGCACGACTTTGCTCCAGGGGTTGATGAATACCTTTGTATTCTGGTTGTCGATGCTGGCGGCACGTCAGTTTGATGATCGTCCCATGATCGCCTTTGCGGTTTCCATGACCCTGCAGGTAGCCTTGTCTTTTTTGGCATTGATTCCCATCACCTGGTTTTCGCGGCGCCGGGAATTTGCAGCCGATCGTTTTGCGGCCGAACAAATCGGGGCTACAGCAATGATTTCTGCCCTGCAAAAGCTGCATCAACGTGCCACAGCCCTGCATGTCGAGCATGATGCCGTACGTGATCCCATGGCAACGGCTTATATTTCCGGAAGCTGGCAGGGTCTTTTTGCCACCCATCCGAGTCTGGAAGCGCGGGTGGCGGCTTTGCAGGCGCTGCAAAAGGGGTATAGTTATCCCTAGTTTCTGATCTGACGGGGGTGGCTTGTGAAACGGCATTCAGGATTTCATCGTATTGCGTCCTGAGCAGGCAAGACCCGTTCTCCTCAACAGCACGGATCCTTCCGTAGTCTTTCCGGATCCGCTCCATGCCGAAAGTCCTCTGATTGCGGTGGGTGGAGACTTGTCTCCCGAGCGGATTCTTCAGGCCTATGCACAGGGGATATTCCCCTGGTTTGGAGAAGAAGACCCTATTTTGTGGTGGTCTCCGGATCCGCGCGACGTGCTGAAACCGGATGCCGTGCATATCAGCCGCAGTTTGCGTAAACATGCCGACGCTGGCGCTTGGCAAGTACGTTTGGATGGGGATTTTGCGGGCGTTCTCGATGACTGTGCGGCGCCGCGTTCCGGCCAGGGGGGTACCTGGATTACTGATGGAATGCGCAGTGCCTATCTGGACCTGTTCGCCGCAGGGCATGGGCATTGTGTGGAAGTTTTGCAGCATGGCCAGCGCGTGGGCGGGTTGTATGGTGTTGCCCAGGGCGCATTGTTTTTCGGCGAATCCATGTTCAGCCGGGTTCCCGATGCCTCAAAAATCGCCCTGGTCTGGCTGGCGAAACATCTCAGCTACTGGAATTTCGGATTGATCGATACCCAGTTTCTGACCCCCCACCTGCAGAGTATGGGGGCAGGCGAAATGACCCGTGCTGAATTTTTGCAGCACCTGACTTTGCTGAAAAATCAGCCGACGCCCCATGCCTGGCAAGCGTTTTTATCCTGGGATGATGTATTTTGGCCATGAACTTTTTTTTGTCGCCCCTGCAATCCTGTCCTTATCTTCCCGGTCAGGATGAGCTGCTGGTGCTCAGCGATCCGTATGCCAAGCTGGGTGGGCAGGAATATCATCAACTGCTCCAGAATGGGTTTCGGCGCAACGGACCTCTGGCCTATCGCCCCATGTGTCCGCAGTGCGATGCCTGTATTTCGGTGCGCATTCCGGTGGAGCGGTTTCAGCCGGACAGAGGCCAAAAACGGACCCGGGCGCGTAATCAAGACCTGCAACTGCGCGTGACTACACCATATCAGGATGCGCAGCATGCCCGGTTATTTGCCGATTACCAGCGGCAACGACATCCTGATGGCGGTATGGACCTGGAGGCAGAACGTTTATACGCAGAAATGATGACGGAAACGGGTGATGTCGAGGCACGTCTGCTGATATTTGAAAAGGCCGGTGAAGCCTTCGCGGTTGCCCTGGTTGATCTGGTGGACAATGCCCTCTCTGCGGTATATACCTTTTTCCGGCCAGATCTGCCGCAACGCGGGTTGGGCATTTTTGCCATCATGAGCCAGATTGACTGGGCGCGTCGTCAAGGACTGTCTTACCTTTATCTGGGTTATTGGGTCGCAGGCAGTCCCAAAATGGATTATAAAAGACGTTTTTCGCCCCTGGAGGGATTTATGGCCGGACGATGGCGCCCTCTCTCTGTGGCCCGCTGATTCACACAGAAAGACGCATTCATGCACAATGCCGCACCGGACATATTCCGTACATTTTCGCCCTGGGCTTTGACTGGGGTTCTGGGACTGCTGGGCAGCGCCTGGGCGCTCTCGGCCTGGCAGAAGCTCGGGGTAGGCAAGGACCTGCTCTGGTCGGCGCTGCGTGCCACGGTGCAGCTGGGCATCATGGGCTTTGTGCTGGGCTGGTTGTTCCGCCAACATCAGCCACTCCTGCTCCTGGTTTTTCTGGTGCTGATGATCCTGATGGCGGGGCGCTTCAATCGCAAGCGGGGTGCCGGTATTCCCCACGCCTACTGGATCGGGGTGGTTAGTATCGGCATTGCGACCACGGTTACCCTGGCCTGGATGCTGTTTTCCGGCTTGGTATTCTGGCGCGGGGAATCCCTGGTGCCCATTGGCGGGATGATTATCGGCAACGCCATGAATGCCGTGTCTCTGGCGTTGAACCGCTTGCGCAGTGAAGTGGATCAACGCGAGGACATGCTGCTGGCCATGCTGGCATTGGGCGCCGGGCATCGGCAGGCCATGCGCAGCCTCTATGCCATGGTGGTGCGCGGTTCACTGATACCAACCATAGATAGCCTGAAAAGTGTGGGTATGATCCACATACCCGGAATTACGGCGGGCATGATTCTGGCCGGTATGGCGCCCCTTGCCGCTGTTTCCATGCAATTGGTGGTGATGTTGATGCTGACGGCTTCCGTCACCTTGAGTGTTTCTACCGCAGTATTGTTAGCGGCACCATATGCCCTGACATTCGCACAACGAACAGAGGGATAATGCACATGGCCGCACTGGCGGGACGGTTTCGGGGTTTTTTGCCGGTGGTGGTGGACGTGGAAACGGCGGGTTTTGATCCGGAACGCAATGCTTTGCTGGAAGTGGCTGCGGTTATCATTGGCGGCGAGGTAGGGCAACTCAAACCCGTCGCCAGTCATCATTTTCACGTCATGCCCTTTACCGGAGCGGTGCTTGACCCGGCGGCTCTGGCTTTTACCGGCATTGACCCTTTTCAGCCATTGCGCGGAGCGGTTTCTGAAGAAGATGCGCTGCGCGGTATTTTTCGTGCAGTGCGCACGGCGGTAAAAGCCGCGCAATGCCGCCGGGCTATTCTAGTGGGTCACAATGCTGCCTTTGATCTGTCTTTTATCAAGGCGGCGGAAAAGCGTTCCGGTGTAAAAAATAATCCGTTTCATTTGTTCAGTACCTTTGACACGGTGAGTTTGGCCGGCCTCGCCTACGGGGAAACGGTCCTCGCCAAAGCCGCATTGGCGGCCGGTTTGTCCTGGGATCATGCCCAGGCCCATTCCGCCTTGTATGATGCGCAGCAAACCGCCGAATTGTTTTGCAAAATAGTCAATAGTTTTGATCTAAACCGCATATATCCCTGAGACGGTTCGGCCAGCAGTCAACCTCATCGGCTTCTGTTAGAATATCCGCAACTACCTTACTTAAGAGGGGCAAGCGATGCCTTATCGTCTAACCATTGAACCCAGCGGTCACGAACTGGATTGTGACAGTGATGAAACCATTCTCGAGGCGGCACTGCGGCATGGCTTCAATATTCCCTACAGTTGTCGCAACGGTACCTGTGCCACCTGTAAAGGACGTATTTTAAGTGGCGCGGTAGATTACGGGGATGTTGAAGAAAAAGTGCTGAGTGATGCCGAAAAGGCAGAGGGGCTGGCGCTTTTTTGTCAGGCCATGCCTCTTTCCGACCTGAAAATTGAAGTGCGGGAGATCGGCGCCGCCAAGGATATCCAGATTAAAACTCTACCCGCCCGGGTGGCAAAAATTGAAGATGTTGCTCCCGACGTACGCGCGCTGTTTCTCAAAATACCCAGTACGGAGCGTTTGCAGTTTCTGCCTGGACAATATATCGACATCCTGTTGAAGGACGGTAGCCGGCGCGGATTTTCTCTGGCGAATACGCCCAATGACGACGCTCTCCTGGAATTGCATATCAAAAAAGTGGCAGGCGGAGCCTTTACCGGGCATGTTTTTTCGGGCATGAAAGAAAAAGACATTTTACGTTTTGAGGGCCCGCTGGGGACTTTCTTTATTCGTCAGGAATCTACCCGGCCTTTGCTGATGGTGGCTACAGGTACCGGTTTTGCGCCCATCAAGGGGATGCTGGAATCCCTGTTTGCCCAGGGCTCCATTCGCCCGATTCATTTTTATTGGGGAGTCCGTCATGCGCAAGATTTTTATTATGAATCACTACTACAGCAATGGCAGTCACAATACAGCCATTTTAACCTGACCAAAATTGTTTCCCAGCCTGATGATCAATGGTCTGGTCCTACCGGCTATGTGACGGAGCAGGTCGTTCACGATTTTCCGGATGCCAGCGCGTTTGATGCTTATATTTGTGGTCATCCGGATATGGTTTTTTCTTTATCGGCGGTTTTAGAACAGGCCGGGCTGGATTCGGAACATATATTCGCCGATGCATTTGTATTTGCCAAAGCAAAAACAAGCTGACATAATCTTTTTTATTGGCTTCTCAGGCCAAAATGTCAATTTATTTTTCAGGAGTGAGCGAGTATGGAATCCCAAACAAAAAAACGTCATCGTCGTAGTGCCGAAGAACGCCTTGCCGATCTCGAAGAAAAGCAACGGCAAACGGAAATGCGCCTGCGGGAGCAGTTGGCGAAAATTGAGCAGCAGAAAAAGTCCTTGCAGGAAAATCCCCGCGCCAAACGCGAACGCGAAGCCCAGCGGCGTTCGCTGATGGATCGTGTTTCCCGTTTAGTGCCTGATTGGGAACCTACCCAAATCCTCGCAGCTATTGCCGAAGTCCGGGATAGGGTGGGGGAAAATCACCACGCCCTGCAGGAACTGGAAGCCCAAGGCAATGCCTTGATGCAGGAATTGAAGCCACGTCGGGGTCGGCGTCCGCGCAGCGCCCTCTAATCCGATAGTTTAACCAGTAAAGCCCCCGGAACTCAGGATTCGGGGGCTTTTTCTCATGTCAATTTTTTAGCGTTTACAACTCCGCCAACGTTTTAAGGTGGGAACCCGGTGCGCCATGTAGGCGCGAATATACCAAGGCGCATTACGTTTGCGCATCAATTGCCGCACCCGCTGCTGCATGGCCTCCAGCGTCAATTCAGGATCCTTGAAAGCGCCTTCGGCATAGCAGTAGCTGCAATAAATTGGACTGTGACTGCCGTCGCTTTCCGTGCCGCCGCCCTGCGGATCAAACTGTAAGGGCATGCCGCAACTCTGGCAGCGGTTTTTTTCAATTTCCAGTTGCTGTAACCATTTTTTCATAAGCAAATTAGACATCCTCAGGTGCTACCAGTTCAAGGGCTTCAATATAAATATGTGCCATGCCCAGCAGGAAAACGATGTTCGGGATAATGAAAACCAGGGCGGTGGCGACGCCCATTCCCATACTCAGGCCGATATTATACAGAGCCATCGTTCCTGGGGTACCGATAGGAGCAGCGCTATGGGAGATAAAAGGATGACCGGAAATAGCATCCATCATCTGCCAGAACATGTCGGCACTGCGACTGAGTTCGCTGGCCAGCGCCGGGGCAGCGGCAGACAGGGCCATGCTGTAACCGGTATAGAGGATGATGGCGATGATGATGGCCAAGCCGGCTGACAGGGCACCGAGTAATAACATCATCAGCAAGATGGAACCGGGTTTGTTGCGGGCAATGCTGAGGGTATGGCGCAGAGAATTGCTTACCGATTCACCATGCCACAGAGCTGGACCAGACAAATTAAAAACAATAATGGCCAGAACAAAAACCACGGCATTGATCAACATGGCCAGCGGAAACAAAGGTACAAATAGAATAGCCCCTATTCCCGGTATTTTGCAGGCCAGAAAGCCCAGCAGTTCCACCACAAAAATACCCAAAAGCAGAAGACTCTCAATAACTAGCAGGCCAATCAGGCGGGGGAGTGTTTTCAACCCAAAGCGCAGGCTATGCAGAATACCGGGTAAGGCATCTCCCCGGGCTTCATGGAGTAATACACCGCCAGCACCCAGATAGCCCACGCCAAAACTGACAAACAGAATCAGCAGGCCAATACCGGCACCTATTACCCCGCCCGGCCACTGCACAAAAAATTCCAGGCCCGCCATGCCGATAAAAACGGCGAGAATATAAACCAGAATCGGTTGCCAGAGCGTGATACCGCGTAAAGCGCGCAACAACAGTGAAAATGACAGGTCTCCGTGGCTGGGAGAATGACTAAACATGCAGATTTCCTTATTCGGCGATCAAAGGCCATCACTTGGACAAGCATAATGGTTGGAATTTTACTGTAAAGCGACATTCACCTTCGGTGATGGTACACTGACCAGATATTGACCGATTGGTCAGGTGCTTATCAAGTGCCTGATAATAGATGAAAAGGAATGACTGAGGAAATTCATGGATAATATCCAGGCAATAGCAGAAGGAGATGGGCGCCAGCGTATTCTGGCCGCTGCAGAAAAGCTGTTTTCCGATAAGGCTTTTGACGCAGTCTCCATGAGTGCCATTGCCTGTGAAGCAGGGATCAGCAAGGCCAATATTTATCACTATTTTCCCAACAAAGACACGTTGTATCTCGCCGTGTTGCGCATGGCCAGTCATAATCTTCGGGCCGTCCTCAATGAATCTGTCAGTGCCCACGGTTCAGTGCGGGACGTGCTGCGTCATTTTGCCCATAATCACCTCCAGGCGCTCCTCAAAAGACCTGAGCTGGTGCGCCTGGTCTGGCGGGAAATATTGGAAAAAGGCGCACCCAGGGCGCAGGAATTTGCGGAACAGGGTTTTGCCGACATGTTTTCGGCCCTGGTCGATGTGCTCAAACTGGGACAAACCCGGGGGGAGTTCCGGCCGGATTTTGATCCGGCCTTGGTGGCCACTCTCCTGCTCGGCGCCAATGTGTTTTTTTTCCAGTCACGGGATATATTACGTCACTATCCTCCCATTACTTTCGCGGATGATCCTGCCGGATATGATGCCGGTATTGTTGAAATCCTGTTGCGCGGACTGGCACCCGCTACGGCCTGATTTTTGAGCAAGACAGCACGAGACTTCCATGGATAAAAATCCCCAACTGCAAGCCCATGTTCTGGTAGAAGCCCTGCCCTATATGCAGCGTTTCCACGGCCGGACCATCGTCATCAAATATGGTGGAAATGCCATGACGGAGGCCCATCTGCAGGAACAATTCGCCTATGATGTGACCTTGATGAAGCAGGTGGGTATGAATCCAGTGGTCGTCCACGGTGGCGGGCCGCAAATTGGTGCCATGTTGCAGCGCCTGGGGGTGGAAACGCACTTTGTGGACGGAATGCGGGTGACTGACGCGGCGACCATGGAAGTGGTGGAAATGGTCCTCGGGGGTCGCGTCAACAAGGAAATTGTTCAGGGCATCAACCGCGCCGGTGGACGGGCCGTAGGGTTGACCGGTAAAGACGGGGCATTGATTCGCGCCCGGCCCTTGCGCAATGACGCGGTGGATCTGGGCCTGGTGGGGGAGGTCGCCGCCGTCAACCCCGAGGTGATTCACTGGCTGGATCAGGGTGATTTTATTCCGGTCGTGGCGCCCATCGGCGTGGGTTCCCGTGGGGAGTCCTATAACATCAATGCCGATCTGGTGGCGGGTGCTCTGGCGGCTACCCTGAAGGCGGAAAAACTCATTTTGATGACCAACGTGGCAGGTGTGCTGGATCAGGATGGTACCTTGCGCACTCAGCTGAAAGCGGACCAGGTCGCGCAGATGATTGCCGAAGGTCATATATATGGAGGTATGCTACCCAAAATTCAGTGTTGTCGGATGCAGTGGCGGCGGGCGTTCAGGCTGCCCATATTATTGATGGTCGAGTCCCTCACGCCTTGTTGCTGGAAATATTTACCGATGCCGGGGTCGGGACGCTGATTGCCAATACTTTGTGAAAACGCTTCCCGCACCTTCAGGGCGGAACCGCCGACGTTCTTCTGCCGGGTCCCGCAAGCTGCGCCTGCTTGCCTGGCGACGCAAAGCCCTGCCGGTTTTTCTTTTTGACCTCGACAATACCCTTTATGATGCTGATCGGTACTGTTTTCCCTGGATGCACACCCACATCAATGCCTTCCTGATGCGGGAGTTGGGCCTGGAACCGGAAGCGGCAGATCAGCTCAGGCACCATTACTGGCGTCGTTATGGCACCACGCTTGCCGGTCTGCTGCGGCATCACCCGGTTGATCCCCGGGTATTTCTCGAAGCCATTCATCCTCCCGCCTTGTCAGCCGATGTCCCGGAAAATATGCCATTGCGTCATTGGCTGATCCGCCTGCCCGGTCCCATTTATGTGTTTACCAACAGTGTGGCCAGCCATGCCTGGCGGGTACTGGAGCGTTTGCAGGTGGAGGATCTGGTGGAAGAGGTCTTCGACATGGAAAGCGCCGGGTTTCAGGGAAAGCCGCATCACCATGCTTATCGTCAGGTGCTGAGAAGGCTGCGCATTCCGGCCTGGCGCTGCGTGTTTTTTGATGACACCCTGGTCAATCTACGCACGGCCCGCTGGATGGGGATGCAGACTGTGCATATCGAAAAAAAGCGCAGGCGAGCGCGCAGTGCACATCAGCAGGTGCATGCACTTCTGAGCTGGGAGCACTGCACAGTTTCCCCGAAAACCTTCAGATAAAGGACGTTAGTTTAAACTTTCGCGGATGTTGCTTGTGCTCCCGCTGCAAGCAGTAATGGAAGATTTTTGCCACGCCGTTTTGGTTTTCAAAGAATGGGTTTCAGAAATTTGACCCAATCTGGCGCTCCGCCGGTATTGATGGTCACCGATGCGCTGGTGCCAATGCGCAGAGGCAGCTTGGGATCGGGATTGGTGATCATCACTCGCACTGGTACGCGCTGGGTGACTTTTACCCAGTTTCCCGTAGCATTTTCCGGAGGCAGCAGAGAAAACGCGTTTCCAGCCCCGCCACTGAGACTCACCACCTTCCCCTTGAAGGAATGGTTGGGGTACATGTCCACTTGCACATCAGCCTTCTGACCGGGATGCACCCGGTTGAGATCGGTTTCCTTGTAGTTCGCCTCCACCCAGTATTCGCCGTTGCCAATAAGCGGAAAGAGATCCTGGTTGATGTTCACCACATCACCCACATGAATTTTATCGACCTTGCTGACCACCCCGGTGATGGGGGCGTAGAGGGTAGTTTCCGAAAGATACATTTGGGCCGTACCCAAGGCCGCCTTGGCCGCCGCAATCCGGGCAGCATTGAGGCTTTGCTGGGCACGGGTGGCTGAGAGGTTGGCTTTTTCGGCCTGCCATTGTGCCATGGCGCCTTTGGCTGCGGTCATCCGGTTATCGGCTTCCTGGGCGGATAAATATTTTTGCGCCGCCAGAGCCGCCGCCCGCTGGGCATTGCGTTGCGCGTTCTGATAAGTAATCTGGTCGGCACTGACCCGTGCTTCGGCCGCCGCAATATTGGCCTGAATGGCGCTGGTCTGACGTTCAGCCTGGGCCAGTTCCGCTTCGGCTTTTTGTACGTCGTAGTGGTAGGCCTCCGGATCTATTTTGACCAGGGGCTGCCCGGCTTTGACCACTTGATTGTCTTTGACATAAATATCGACAATATGTCCGGTTACCCGGGGGGCAATGTTGACCACATGGGCGTGAATATAGGCATCATCGGTACTGGGATAATAGTCGGCAATCTGAAAATAGGCATAGGCACCGAAAGCGACAATAATGAGGATGATCAGGACTACAAAGCGTTTGAGCCAGCGCATAACTATCCTTTGTTGCAATGACAGCAGCCGATTCCAGAACCGGGCCATAAAACAATCGAAACATTCCGTATATACTGTGTTTCAGCGGTTTTCATCAGGACGACTTGCTGCATCCACCTGTTGTACATTTTTGACAGGATAAGCAGTAAATCGCATACTGACCGTTCGGTTGACACCTTAACCTAAACACTGGATGTCGGCAAGATGATGCAACAAATAGATCTAAAGGAGTAATCATGAAAAACAAGCAGTGGGTCTGGGCTTTCGGCGGTGCGATTTTCGGACTGATGATCTCAGCCCCGGCCATGGCGGATGGTGAAGGGCTGCATATTATTCAGGGCGGCCCCTCATATTTTAATATTGGTTTGGGGGCTTTCAATGCGGCGGGTGTGACCCCAGGCCCCGGATATACAAATTCCACTTTGCCGATGATCAACCTGGAATATCAGACCGGGGCCAAATTATTCGGTATTGGCGCTGTCTATGGATTGATGGCCAACACCAATGGCGGTTTCATGGGCTATACCGGTTTTTATACGGATGTGGCCTGGGACCACTGGGTGCTGACCCCGGTGCTCGCCATGGGTGGATATCATCAGGGCCGTGGCAAGTATCTGGATGGTACTTTTCAGTTTCGTCTGGAGCTGAGTCTGGATTATCAGTTTGCCAATCAGTCCCGTTTTGGGCTGAAAATTGCCCATATTTCTAACGCCTACATCAAGGAAAGTGATCCGGGCGAAGATGAAATCATGCTCAATTACTCCATGCCCCTGTCTTTCGGGGAGCATTGATGTTTAGAGAATCAGATTATCCGGCGTGAAGTCCCAGTTTTTCAAAGAGCATCTGGTCATGACCGCTGCTGGCATTATCGGTGGTCAGCAGGCGGTCGCCCAGAAAAATGCTGTTGGCGCCCGCCAGAAAAGCCAGAGCCTGTAACTCGTCACTCATGCTTTCCCGTCCCGCAGAGAGTCGCACATAGGCTTCGGGAAACATCACCCGGGCTACCGCAATGGTGCGCACAAATTCCAGTCCATCAATGGGTGTGACCGATTCCAGTGGCGTACCGGGAATGGGTACCAGGGCATTGATGGGAATACTCTCCGGGGCCTGGGGAAGTTGCGACAGTACCTGCAACATGCGCGCCCGATCCCGGCGCGATTCACCCATGCCCAGAATCCCGCCGCTACAGATTTTGATGCCGGCATCGCGGACCGCTTCCAGAGTATCCAGACGATCCTGAAAACTGCGGGTATGAATCACCTCCCCATAAAATTCCGGCGAAGTGTCGAGGTTATGATTGTAATAATCCAGTCCGGCCGCCTGCAGTCGCTCGGCCTGTCCACTTTTCAGCATGCCCAGGGTGACACAGCTTTCCAGACCATGTTCCTTGACGACCTGGATCATGGCAGCGACTTTTTCGATGTCCTTGTCGTGGGGGGAGCGCCAGGCTGCACCCATACATAGTCGTTGCGCACCATTGGCTTTGGCGGCAGCGGCAGCGCTGCGCACCGCTTCGATATCCATCAGCGCTTCGGATTTCAGGTTGCTGGCATGATGCACACTTTGTGAGCAATAACCGCAGTCTTCCGGACATCCTCCGGTTTTGATGGACAACAAGGTAGAGCATTGAATGGTATTGGGGTCAAAATGCTGGCGATGGACCTGCTGTGCCGCAAAAATCAGGTCATTGAAAGGCCGTGCATAGATGTCGAGAATGCCGTCCAGGCTATAAGCGTGGGAAGTTGATGTCATGGTGGATTCCGGTTGGTTTTGAATAATGCCGGCGCTTTATACGCCGCCCAGATTGAGAATGGCATTGACCAGCAGACCTTTCAATAACTCGATGAGTAAAAGGGCTACCAGTGGGCTGAGATCCATTCCTCCCAGGGGCGGAATAATGCGTTGCAGAGGATAAAGAATCGGCCCGGTCACCCGATCGAGAAAATGCACAATCGGGTTGCGGGGATCGGGTTGCACCCAGGATAAAATGGCACGAATCAGGATGGCCCAGAACAACAGGGTAAGGACCAGATCGGTCAGTCGCGCCATTTCAATGCTGATGCTATTCATGCGTCTTTCTTCAGTAACTGGCTCAGTGCCCGCCCGCGTTCAGCGGCAGCCGCGAGGGCGCGCTGGGCGAGGGGACGCAACTGTTCTTCCCAGACAGCCAATCCCGCCGCCGTGGTTCCTCCCGGGCTGGTGACCTGGTGGCGCAGTTCGCTGGGGCTGGCCGGGCTGGCGGCAGCCATCTGGGCCGTACCCAGGACGGTTTGCAAAGCCAGCGCCCGGGCCGTGACCCGATCCAGCCCCTGGAGTACGGCTGCGTCTTCCAGGGCTTCCAGAAACAAAAGCACGTAGGCCGGACCGCTGCCAGCCAGTGCCGTAGCCGTATCCATCAAGGCTTCATCGTGGAGCCAGAAGACCTTGCCGACCCCGGAAAAAATCTGCTGTACCGTGTCACATTGGCTGGCGCCGACGTTTGCTCTGGCGAACAGGGTAGTGGCGCCAGCACCGATCTGGGAAGGGGTGTTAGGCATGGCGCGGACGACGGAGATTTCTTCGCCCAGTAAAGCCGTGATTTGTGTGCTGGAGATGCCGGCTGCCACAGAGACAAAAAGTGCGGACCCGCTGCGCAAGGTATCACCCCATTCGTGGAGGATGGCAGGCATCTGTTTGGGCTTGGCAGCATAAATCACGACACTGTTTTCCGGTAGCTTTTCCACTTGGGCAGGACGACTGCGGACCCCGAATTCCTCGGCAAGGGCTCCCCGATGCAGAGTGCTGGGAGCATGTACCTGAATACTCTCGCCAGGAATACCCTGTTGGCGCATGCCGGAAATAAGCGCGCGGGCCATATTGCCTGCACCAATAAAAACAATGTGTTGTTCAGTCATAAGCTCTCCTGGTGACGGCGGCCAAACAAAATGGTGCCCAGCCGGACTTCAGTGGCACCATGAGCCAAAGCCTGGATGTAGTCCGCTGAGGTTCCCATGGAAAGGGTGTCCAGATCGGGGTATTTCCCGGTGTTCTGCAGCGCGTGAAATAAAGCCTGCATCTGGGTAAAATTGCCCCGGGCCTGATCAGGGTCGGGATGCACCAGGGCCATCAGTCCCCGCATGCGCAGATGGGGCAGCTTCTCGATCTCGTTTGCCAGGGCTTCCAGAGCGGCTGGCAGGCATCCGCCTTTACTGTCTTCCCCGCTGACCGCTACTTCAACCAAAACATTGAGCTTTGTGGCGGCTCCCTGTCTTGCCGCATTCAGACGCTGGGCAAGGAGGGGGCGGTCCACACTTTCAACCCAGTCAAAATGTTGCGCAATCTCGCTTGTTTTATTGCGCTGAATCCGGCCGATGAAATGCCAGCAAACAGGCTGTAGATCCTGCAGGGTGGCCTGTTTTTCCAGCGCTTCCTGCACATAGTTTTCACCGAAATGGCGCAGTCCCAGAGCATGGGCTTCCCTCAGAACATTGGCGGGAACCCGCTTGCTGACTGCCAGCAAGGTGGTGCGGTCAGATGCAGTCAGGGTACGTTGGACCTGCGCAAGATTTTCAGCAAGTGACATGAGACTCCCGAACGTGGGCGAAATGGCCAATGTCGACTATAGTAACGCCCAAAGGACCTGATGCCCAAATAACGCCCAAATGATGGCCAGATGATGAAATCCCCATACCCAGTGGAGAGTGGATAAATGGATATCGCAGAATTGCTCACCTTTGCCGTGAAAAACAATGCCTCGGATACGCATATTTCAGCGGGGCTGGCCCCCATGCTGCGCATCAACGGCGACATGCGTCCTCTGAATGTGGAGGCGCTGGATAGCAAGGCCGTCCACGCGATGATCTATGACATCATGTCGGATTCCCAGCGCAAATGGTATGAAGAAAATCTCGAAATCGATTTTGCCTATGAGTTACCGGGCATCGCCCGGTTTCGGGTCAATGCCTTTAACCAGGACCGGGGACCGGCGGCGGCATTCCGGACCATTCCCGCCAAGGTGCTGAGCCTGGAAGAATTGAATGCCCCGAAATCTTTCACGGAAATCATTAATATACCCCGTGGGCTCGTGCTGGTGACGGGGCCGACCGGATCAGGAAAGTCCACGACACTGGCGGCCATGGTAGATCACATCAACGCCAATCGGCCGGATCACATCATTACCATTGAAGATCCCATTGAATTTATCCATACGGCGAAAAAGTCGCTGGTGAACCAGCGGGAAGTGGGTCCCAATACCCATTCCTTCGAAAACGCCCTGCGCTCGGCCCTGCGTGAAGATCCGGACATCATTCTGGTGGGCGAATTACGGGATCTGGAAACCATGCGTCTGGCCCTGACCGCCGCAGAAACCGGACACATTGTTTTCGCCACCCTGCACACCAGTTCTGCACCCAAAACCATTGACCGTATTGTCGATTCCTTTCCGGGGGGTGAAAAAGACATGGTTCGCGCCATGCTCTCGGAATCCTTGCGGGCGGTCATCTCCCAGACCCTGCTCAAAACTGCCGACGGTAAGAGCCGGGTACCCGCCCACGAAATCATGATCGCCACTCCCGCCATCCGTAATCTGATTCGCGAAAATAAGGTGGCGCAGATGTATTCGGTGATTCAAACCGGACAGAATCAGGGGATGCAAACCCTGGATCAGTGTCTGGCGGATCTGGTGCGGGCGCATAAAATCACCCGCGAAGAAGCCATGCGCCGGGTGCAAAACAAAGACAGTTTCATGAACGTGGCCTGAGGACGATTGCATGTCGGTACTGGATGATTTGTTGGCGTTGATGGTCGAAAAAAATGGTTCGGATCTTTATCTGACGGTAGGTTCCCCGCCGGTCATGAAAATTGACGGCCGCGCAGTGAGCCTGGGTACGGACATGTTGAAGCCCGGTCAGGTGCTGGGTCTGGCCAAGGAAATTCTGGGGATGGAGCGTCTCCAGGAATTCCAGCATGAAAAAGAAGTGAATATGGCGATTTCGGCCACGGGGATCGGGCGCTTTCGCGTCAATGGGTTTTATCAGCGCGGCGAGCTGGGGTTTGTTTTACGCGCCATCAAAACCCAGATCCCGACTTTGGAGCAACTCAAGTTGCCGCCGGTACTCAAGGACCTCGCCATGACTTCCCGGGGCCTGGTGCTGTTTGTCGGGGCGACGGGTTCGGGCAAAAGTACTTCTCTCGCCTCCATGATTCAGTATCGTAACCAGAATGCCGCCGGGCACATCCTCACCATTGAGGATCCCATTGAGTACATTCATAAAAACAGCAAATCCATCGTCAATCAGCGCGAGGTGGGGATTGATACCCTCAATTATGAGAGAGCTCTGGAGAATGCCCTGCGCGAAGCCCCCGATGTGATTCTGATCGGCGAGGTGCGCAATCGGGATACCATGGATCATGCCATGGCCTATGCAGAAACCGGCCATCTGTGTATGTCCACCCTGCATGCCAATAACGCTAACCAGGCAGTTGAGCGCATCATCAACTTTTTCCCAGAAGACCGCAAAAAACAATTGCTGATGGACTTGTCTCTGAACTTGAAAGCCGTCGTTTCCCAGCGCCTGTTGCCCATCAAGGGCCAGGGGGGACGTATTGCGGCGATGGAAGTGCTGATCAATACCCCGGCCATTGCCGATCTGATTTATAAAGGTGAGGTGGGCCTGCTCAAGGAGGCCATGGGTCGAACCAACGACGTGGGTATGCAAACCTTCGATCAAAGTCTCCTCAGACTTTATGCCGATGGCCTGGTAGAGTATGAAGATGCACTCCGCGCTGCCGATTCCCAGAATGATCTGCGCTTGGCCATCAAACAGGATTGTCTGCGCCGGGGACTGGACGACCCGGGGGCAACGCATTCTGCCGAAGCCAAGTGGCAGGTCTGACGGCAACCTCCTTGCTGTGGCTCCTAGATATTCTGGTGGGTGGAGTTTTACTCGCCTGGCTGGTCCTGTTTTTTGGTCGGGGTTATTTCTGGCGCGCTGATCAGCGCCTCCCAGCCTTGCCGCCAGCAAGCTTGGCGGATCATCAGCAGGCTTCGTCAGCGTGCCTGCCGGGCGTCGTTGCCATTGTTCCCGCGCGCAATGAAGCTGAAGGCATTGGCCCCTGTGTCAGCGCCCTGCTCAGTCAGCATTATCCAGGTGCCTTGCGGGTGATGGTGGTAGATGATCAGAGTACGGACGGGACCGCAGATATTGCTCAGGCAGCGGCAGAAAGCATCGGTGCCGCCGGGCGCCTGCTGATTCTTGCGGGCAAGGCGCTTCCCGAAGGTTGGGCGGGTAAGGTCTGGGCCATGCAGCAGGGTGTTGCCGCCGCCGGGGAGGCGCCGCTCCTCTGGTTTACGGATGCCGATATCGTCCATGGTCCGGATGTGCTGGAAAAGCTGGTGCTGCACCAGCAGCGCGATAATCGCGCCCTGGTTTCCCTGATGGTGATGCTGTCCTGCCGCAGTTTCTGGGAGCGCCTGCTGATTCCTCCCTTTATTTTCTTTTTTCAGATGCTCTATCCCTTTCCCTGGGTCAATGACCGGCGCCGCCCGCTGGCCGGGGCTGCAGGCGGATGTATGTTGCTGCGTCGGGATCTGTTATTGCAGGCGGGTGGTTTTGCCGCCATGCGCGGGGCACTGATTGATGATTGCACCCTGGCTGCCCTGATGAAAAAACAAGGCCCCATCTGGCTGGGGCTGGGAACTGAAAGCCATAGTTTGCGCGATTATCGGTTTCTGGACGAAATCTGGCGGATGGTGACGCGTTCGGCTTACGTGCAGTTGCAATTCAGCCCCTGGCGCCTGCTGGAGGCCACTCTTGGGATGATATTTCTTTATGCGCTTCCGATGGTTATGCTGGTCGCCGGATTGGTTTTGCCGCAATGGCTCTGGACGACGTTGTCAGGGCTCGCCCTGGGGCTGATGGCCTGGGCTTATGCTCCCAGCGTCAGATTGTATGCTTTGAACGGTCTGTGGGTATTGACTCTGCCCGTGGCCGCCATGCTCTATACGCTGATGACCCTGGATTCCGCTCGCCGTCACTATCTGGGCCGGGGTGGCGCCTGGAAGGGGCGCCACTATGACCAGTCTGGCGAAAAACGTCCCTGATCGGGACCTTGAACGTTAGCGATAATGCAGCAGATAACGCCACTCAAAAGCCATTTTGGCGGCGTGCCAGAGGGGATTGGGTAAAACACTTGCGTGGTCCTTGTTGCGAAACACCATGATGCCACTGTCGAGGGTGTCGACAATGCACACCAGTTCCGCCCGGAAGGCTTTATCAGAAGGCTTGTTGGTGAGATGTAACAGCGCGTTGTGAACAGCCGCTTGCGCCTGCAGGTCGGCGGTATGTCCCTGTTTGGGAAGCCAGTCGGGACTGTTCGCATAAGAACCTGCGTCTCCCACCACAAAAACCCCCGGATGCTCAGGGACCTGACAGTATTCATCCGCCTGAATAAAGCCGCCAGCAGATAGCGGCAATCCCGATGCTGCTGCCCAATCGGGGCCGGTCATGCCGGGCATAAACAGAATCAGGTCGGCGTCAATATCGCCGCCTTCGGTCATCACTTTGTCGGCAGCAAATCCGGTGATTTTGTGGCCCAAGTGGGTCTGGATATGGCGTTTCTCCATCTCGCTCAGCAATCCCGCCACGGCCTTGGCACCGAGGCGATTACCGGGTTCGGTCATGGGGTTGAAAAACACCAGCTGGATTTGTTCGCGCTTGCCGATTTTGCGCAGATAACTGTCAATCCCAAAGAGCAGTTCAAAAACCGGCCCGCCGCGCACTGCTGTCGGTTCCTGGGGGTTGCCTGCAAAGCCAAAAGCAATGGTGCCTTTATCCAGGGCCGCCAGGCGATCACGAATTTGCTCCGCCACTTCGATCCCGTCACAAATGGCCAGGCTGTGTTCGATGCCCGGCAATTTGCGCAGCCCCCGTCCGCCACTGGCAATAATCAGCACATCGTTGTCGATTTCGCCCTGATCGGTGATGACGGTTCGACCAGCATCGCGCAGTCCGGTGACCCTTCCGGCATGAAACTGCACCTTTTTGCGCTGAAAAAAGCGCTCCAGGGGAATACGTAGCTGCTCGCCCTGACGTAATCCAGTGGGAATCCAGATCAAGCTGGGGTAATAAATGAATTCTGCCCGGGGTGCGATAAGGGTGATTTCCGCATCCGGTAGCTGCCGCCGCATTTGCCGCACTGCCGTCAAACCCCCGAAGCCTGCTCCGATAATGCTGACTTTGTGCATGTTGCCTCCTCACTGATGGTTTTGTATGAAATTATCCATTCACCCGACAAAAGACCAGATCATAAACGCTATGGCCGAGTTTTTCGCCGCGCCTTTCAAAGCGTGTCGGGATGCGGTTGGCGGGGCGCCCGGCAAAACCTTTATCTGGCTGGATATTGTGCAGGCCCCGGGTTTGATTGAGGACGGTCAGCATTTGCTCGGCATAATCCGCCCAGTCAGTAGCCAGTTGTAATTCTCCGCCTATTTGGAGGAGCCGGCACAGCATATCCGCAAATTCCGGCTGAATCAGGCGGCGCTTCTGTTGCCGGGTTTTCGGCCAGGGGTCGGGAAACTGAATGATGATGCGCTGGAACAGGGCATCGGGCAGGGTTTTCATCCAGGCGACCACATCATCATGGACAATGCGGATATTGTTGATACCGGCATTATCCATTTGCAGCAACAACGATCCCACCCCCGGCGTATGGACTTCAGCGCCAATAAATCCCTGCTCGGGATGAGCGGCCGCCAAGGCGGCAAGATGTTCGCCGTTACCAAAGCCGATTTCCAGGGTGAGGGCGCGTTGCCCGTTCCAGGGATCCTGCCAGGGCTGTTCTACCGGTATTTTCAGGGCCGGTAGCAGGTTGTCGATAATGCGGCTTTGTGCCGCCGTAATACGCCCTTGACGCAGCACAAAGCTGCGAATCGGGCGGTGTCTGGTATTGAGCGCTTCTTCCATGACAGGCATTATAACCCGTTTAATGTAAAGGCCCAGAGAGGAGAACAGGCATGGAACATCCCCTGGTTGGGGTGGTAATGGGCAGCAACAGTGACTGGGAGGTCATGGCCGCTGCGACAGAACAGCTGCAGGCGCTGCATATTTCCCATGAAAAACGGGTCGTGTCGGCGCATCGCACCCCGGACCTGCTCTTTGAATATGCGGCCACGGCCGCCTCCCGGGGGTTGCGCTGCATTATCGCCGGAGCGGGGGGGGCGGCGCATCTGCCCGGGATGCTGGCGGCCAAAACGATACTGCCAGTATTGGGTGTTCCGGTTCCGTCCCGGCATCTCAACGGCATGGATTCTCTTCTGTCCATTGTCCAGATGCCCAAGGGTGTTCCCGTGGCAACTTTTGCCATCGGTACGGCGGGGGCCGCCAATGCCGGCCTTTTTGCGGCGGCTTTGCTGGCTGCAACGGATGCTTCCCTGGCTCAACGCCTGCAGGAGTTTCGCCAGCACCAGGAGGCGATGGTCCTGGGTATGACCTTACCGGAGTCCCCTTCGTGATCCTGCCCGGTGCCACCCTCGGCATTTTGGGGGGAGGGCAGCTGGGACAGATGTTCGTACTGGCGGCCCGACGCATGGGGTACCCGGTGTGGGTACTGGATCCCGACCCGGATTGCCCGGCGGCAGCAGTAGCTGACCAGCATCTTTGTGCGGCCTACGATGATCCTGCCGCCTTGCAGGCTTTGGCGGATCACTGTGCAGCGGTCACGGCTGAATTTGAAAATGTCCCGGCTTCGGCCATGCATTATTTGGAAAAGCGCATCCCCGTGCGTCCCGGTGCCGAGGCCTTGGCCATTGCCCAGGATCGGGCGCGGGAAAAATCCTTTTTTCAGGAACTGGGTCTGGAAACTGCTCCTTTCGCCGTGTTACGGCAGATGGAGGACGTGAACTCAGCGGCACAGCCCACGACGGAACCTTTACCCTTTCCCGCCATTCTGAAAACCACCCGCTTTGGTTACGATGGCAAGGGGCAAAGGGATGTGACCACGGCCAGCGAACTGGCTGCCGCCTGGCAAAGCCTGAATACGCCCGAAGCCATTCTGGAATCCCGTATTCAGCTGCAACAGGAGTTTTCCATCATTCTGGCGCGGGCTGTGGACGGCATGATGGTGTTTTATCCGGCGGCTGAAAACATCCACCACCAGGGCGTGCTGGATCTCAGCATTGTTCCGGCCCGGGTCCCTGAAGCCCTGCAGACCCAGGCCCGCCACAGTGCGGCGCGCATCGCCACCGCGCTGGATTATGTGGGGGTGCTGGCCGTCGAATTTTTCGTGTCTGCGAAAGGGCAATTACTGGTGAATGAAATGGCCCCCCGTCCCCATAACAGTGGTCACTACAGCATCGATGCCTGTGTCAGTAGCCAGTTTGATCAGCAGGTGCGTGCACTCTGCGGCTTGCCCCTGGCTGATACCCGTCTGATCAGCCCGGTGGTCATGATGAATCTGCTGGGAGATTTATGGGAAGCCGGAGAGCCCGACTGGCAGCAGCTGCTGCAGCATCCCCAGATCAAGCTGCATCTGTATGGGAAAAAAGCGGCTCGTCCCGGCCGCAAAATGGGTCACGTCAATGCCCTGAGCACTGAAGCGGAGCGGGCTTTGTCCGTTCTGGAAACCCTGCGTCAGGACTGGCACTGGCCGCGTTGACAGTTCAGGATCGGGCGCGGCCCAGCAAATGCTGGGCAATCAGTAAAATCACCGCGCAGCCCAGAAAAAATACGATACTCCAGTGGGTAACCGGCCATCCGGCCAGGGTTCGGGTGCCGGCCAATGCGCAGGAGCCATGTCCCGACAGGGTCGCCGCAAAAGCTTTGCCCCAGCTTCCCAGCGCCGGATTGCCTTGAAATACCTGTACTGCAGCACAAGAATCTAACCGGGCCTTGGCCATTAGCGCCAGATGCCACTGCCAGCCGGCCAGTGCCGCACCGGCAAGGGCATAGAGGGCCGCCAGTATCCATAAACCCCGGCGTATGCCGCCCTGCCAGAAAAACCCCATGGCTACGATGAGGATCACGGCGAGATCCGCCAGACGCTGATACACACACAGGCTGCAGGGTTGTTCGGCACGGGCGAACTGCAGCCAGAGCACCAGCGCAAAGGCCAGGATCCCGGCGCAAATCACCAACCCTGCCAGCCAGGAAGCGCGACGCGTGACAGTCATTGTGCGTGAATGATTTCTGCCCATTGTCTATTGTCCGGAAGTCCGGCGACATAGTGGGTTTTGCCGCCCGCACGAAAGACTAAAAACGGTACGCTGGCTCCGGGAATCCCCAGCACTTCGGCTTCCTTGTTGATCAACAGGGAAGCATTGAAATCCAGCGCCGGACGCATCTTTTTTTGCACGGCAGCAGAGGCAGGGGGAATACCGCCTTCCGGACCACCCTCGGTGCTGAACTTGTCTTCATTGATTTTCATGGCCGCCAGCGGGTCGGAGGCGGCGAGAATGGCAGCCGCCTTGCCGGCACTACTGGGGGTGAGAAAGCCGACCGTAATGAAACGCACCCGAACTTGCCGGCTGGTTATGGGATTTTGCAGCCAGGTATAGATTTCATGACAATAGGGGCAATTGGGGTCGTAAAAATCATAAATAACAGGTCCCTTGCTACCTTCCTGGATGTACCGGGTATGGGCCAGGGCTTGCCAGTAGTCGAGATCCCCATCGCTGGTCGCAGGGCTGGCCACGGCAACAGACACGACACTCTGCAAAAGCAGGATCCCGAGTAGGATGCCGATAATCCCGACAGAATAACGCCATGCTTTCTTGCAGTAGAACATTCCCTGTTTACTCCGTATGAATTTCATTGGAAATTTGGCATCCGCTAGTGACCCCCAGAAATGCGGCCTCAGAAATTTCTGGAGCCGCCCTTCATGATTCTCGCCTTGTCGCGTTGCCATTCCCGATCTTTGATCGTCGCGCGCTTGTCATGTTCCTGTTTGCCCTTCACCAAGGCAATTTCGGTTTTGGCGCGACCCTGTTTCCAGTACATAGCCAGGGGCACCATGGTGAAACCCTTGCGTTCGACGCTGCCGATCATGCGGTTGATCTGTTCCCGGTGCATCAGCAGCTTGCGGGTGCGGGTGGGGTCGGGATGAATATGGGTGCTGGCGGTCAGCAGGGGGCTGATATGGGCACCCAGTAACCAGAGTTCACCCTCCTTGACGATGACATAACTATCCTTGAGGTTCAGGCGCCCGGCACGCAGGGACTTGACCTCCCAGCCTTCGAGGACAATGCCGGCCTCAAAGCGCTCTTCAATGAAATAATCGTGTTTCGCCTCGCGATTCAGGGCGATGGTGCTGCTCATTGCACAACTCCTGTGCCAGTCAGCCGCTCATTGTACGTGAAAGAAGGCCCTGACAGAAAGTGGCGCAGCAAGTGGCATTGACTTTACCCTTCCTCCTGTGAAATTTTGGCGCGGGGATGAGGGAGGAAAACGGTGGAATCCAACTTGTTGACGGGGCACCTGCTGCACCGCCGTATCCGGCAACAGGAGACGATTCCTGACTGGGTGCTGCTCAATGACATGCAGCCCATAGCTCACTGGCTGGAAACCCGGCTCAGCGCCGCTTCCCGGGAAATCCTGCTGGAGAATTACATTTTTACGGCGGGTTCCTGGCCCGAGCGGATTCTGCGCCTGCTTTGCGACAAGGCTCTCGCCGGTGTTGCCGTTTATGTGACTCTCGACGCTCTGGGCAGCAGAGGATTCCCTGAAAGTTGGGTCAATGCGCTCCGGGAAGCCGGAGCGCATCTGCATTTCTATCACCGTCTGCAGTTGAAGGGGCTGGAAAAGCGTCTGCGCCGGACCCATCGACGCATTGTCGCCATAGACGGGCAATGGCTGGCTGTGGGTGGATTTGCTTTTGATGATGAGTGGCTGGAGGCCAAGCCGGGCAATCCCCCTTATCGGGATCTGCTCTTTGCCTGTCAGGGAGCGCTGGTAGCCGGGGGGCGGGAAATATTTTTTCGTCATCGTCCCGAGCATCTGCCGTCCCTGCCCGCAGATCCTGATGCAGAGCCCACGCTAGCGGCGCATTCCTGGGGCGAAGGACGTTTTCTGGAGGGTACCCCGCCCAATGGTTATGCGGTGCGCCGACGCTTGCTGGCGGCCATTCGCGGGGCGCGCCAGAGCATCTGGATAGCCACGCCTTATTTCAATCCGGACCCGATTGTGCTGCGCAGTATTTACCGGGCGGTGCAGCGGGGAGTGGATGTGCGCCTGCTTCTTGCGGGGCGGATTACCGATCATCCACTTTTGCGATTCGGGATTCAGGCGTATTATCAAAAACTGATGCGTAGAGGTGTGCATATATATGAGTATCAGGATGCTTTCCTCCATGCCAAATACGTTTTGGTGGATCGAAGCTGGGCCACACTGGGCTCAGCCAATTTTGATTTTCTGAGTTTGTGGTTTAATCACGAACTGAATCTGGAACTGCGTTTGTCCCGGGTATCTCTGCTCCTGCACGGGCTGTTTGTGCGGGAATTTGCCAGATCCCGAAAAATCGACCCGGAACCCTGGCAGCGCCGCCCCTATTGGCGACGCCTGCCGGAATGGTGTCTGGCTCAGCTGGATCGCTGGGTACAGGCCCGCGCCCTGGGTCAACGCCGTTATTGAGAGGTTGCATGCATCATATTTGTAAAACGTCTGTATTGCCTTACAGCGCAAGTCAGGTCATGGCCCTGATCGAGGACATCCGCTCTTATCCCCAGTTTTTGCCCTGGTGTGGCAGGACCCGGGTCATTCAGGATCGGGACGAAGAAGTGGTCGCCGAAATCACGATTGCCCACGGCGCCTTCGGCAAGTCCTTCACCACCAAAAATCGCTATCAGCGCCCCAAGCTGGCCGAGGTTCGCCTGGTGAATGGCCCCTTTCGCTTTCTGGAAGGGTTGTGGCAACTGGAACCGGATCCCAAGGGCACCAAGGTGACCCTGGACATGCGTTTTGAGTTCGCCTCGCGGTTGGTGGGCGCTTTTCTGGAGCCGATTTTCAAGCAGGCGGCGGAAACCATGGTGCAGCGCTTCGCGCAACGGGCGCGAACCGTATACGGTCCACCCGTTGCGCTTAAGTCATCCGCAGATGATAAATCTTCTGCCGTTTAAGCGGCTTCAGGATTTAGCTGCTGGTTTTTCCGGGCTGGTTCCCTTGACATCGCCCTGCACACCGATGAGTTTGTCGTCCTTATCAAAAAGGACAATCACTTTGCGCACTTCGGTACTGCTGTAGGCAGGCTTGTAGCTGTAGGCATAAACCCACTGATGCGGGTGCCAGGGGTCCTTGAGCAGGGGGGAACCCAAAATGGTTCGGACTTGCAGCGCATCCATACCGGGATGCAGTTCTGCCAGTTCCTGGCTGGTGACAACATTACCCTGCTGGACGGCAACCCGATAAATACTGCAGGCTCCGAGGGAGAGGGCACAAAAGGTAATCAGGGAAATCAGGCGGAGGCTTCTCATAGTCCTTGTCTTAAGCTTCAGGTGCAACTATCCTAAACCATTACGCATGGGAATTGCTACGAGCATATGAACCACGAAAAACTGAACAGTGACGAATTGAAGCGGGCCGGGCTGAAAGCCACCTTGCCCCGGTTGAAGATTCTCCGGATTTTTGAAGATACGGATACCCGTCACCTGACAGCAGAAGAAGTGTACCGCCAGTTGCTGGATGCCGGAGAAGAGGTGGGCTTGGCCACGGTCTATCGGGTCCTGACCCAGTTTGAGATGGCCGGTCTGGTGCGCCGTCATCATTTTGAAGGCGACAAGGCTGTCTTTGAAATGAACGAAACCGGTCACCATGATCACATGGTCTGCACCGCCTGCGGCAAGGTTCTGGAATTTTTTGATGAAGCGCTGGAGCGTCGGCAAAAGGAAATCGCCGGATCCCAGGGTTTTTTCATCAGTGACCACAGTCTGTACTTATATGGCACCTGTCTGGGTATGCAGGAATCCGGGGTCTGCTCCCTGCAAGCGCCGGCCAGCGAATAACGGGCAGTTCCGGTCGCGCCCGCCGGCTAGTTACTCAGCACCAGATTATCCCGGTGAATGATTTCCGCTTCGTCGATATCGCCAAATAGTTCCAGCAGGGTTCTGCTGCTTTTGCCCATTCTCAGCAGTACCTCGTGTTGAGAGAAATTGACCAGGCCACGGGCCACTTCCTGACCTTGTGGATCCAGACAGCGCAGTAAATCCCCGCGCTGAAAGTCGCCCTCGGCGCCAGTGATTCCCACCGGCAGCAGGCTGCTGCCCTTTTCCCGCAGCACCTTGGCCGCTCCGGCATCCAGATGCAAAATCCCATTGGGCCGCAGCTGTCCGGCCAGCCAGCGCTTGCGCGCAGCCAGTTTGGCCACCGTGGGCCGAAAGTAGGTGCCCAGGGCTTCTCCACCCCAGATGCGCAACAGCACATCCTCCACCCCGCCGGGGGCGACAATGGTCGCGGCACCCGACTGGGCCGCCCGGCTGGCCGCCCGCACCTTGGTGATCATGCCGCCGCTGCCAATGGCCGTGCCGGTACCGCCGGCCATACTCAGCAGGGCGGGATCTCCGGCTTCCACTTCCGGCAGCAGACGGGCATCGGGCACCCGCCGGGGGTCCTGATCGTAGAGCCCGGCCTGATCGGTCAGAATCACCAGCACGTCGGCTTCGAGGAGATTGGCGACCATGGCGGCCAGGGTGTCATTATCGCCAAAACGGATTTCCGTACTGGCAATGGCGTCGTTTTCATTGATGATGGGAATGACCCCGAGTTCCAAAACGGTGCGCAGGGTCGCGCGGGCATTCAGATAACGCTGGCGTTCCTGGAGATCTTCATGGGTCAGCAGGACCTGGCTGCCATGCACCCCGCCCCGGCGCAAAAAGTCATTGTAGACTTGAATCAGGGCGGCCTGTCCGACGCTGGCTGCGGCCTGGAGTTGGTGCAGGGCAGTGGGGCGGGTCGTCCAGCCCAGACGTTCCATGCCTGCGGCCACCGCGCCGGAGGAAACTAGCACAATTTCCAGGCCATGACGGCGCAGCACCAGTAATTGTTTGACCCAGGCCTCAATGGCGGGAAGGTCCAGGCCCTGACCGTTGTTGGTCAGCAGGCTGCTGCCGATTTTGACCACCCAGCGCTGGGCATTTTTGAGATCACGACTCATGCGTCGTCATCCCAGTCTGCATCGAGATCATCACCCTCCCACTCTTCGAGGTATTCTTCCTCTTCGTCGCCCCAGTCTTCAGACTGGACCGGGTCGGGGGCGGGTGGCAGATCGGGGAGGGCCTGCCAGATGGCGTGGGTGAGGGCATTGCAGCCCGCGCCGCTGGCCGCCGAAATCAAAAACGCCGGGCCTGTCCAATCCAGGGCCGAACGAATGGCCGCAAAGTGCGCCTCGCCTTCTTCGGCACTGAACAAATCGGCTTTGTTGACTACCAGCCAGCGTGGACGTTGGGCCAGGGAGGGGCTGTAAGCCAGCAGTTCTTCTTCCAGAGCGCGAATGTTTTCGGCAGGATCACTGTCATCCACCGGCGCCATATCGACCATGTGCAGAAGCAGACGGGTGCGGCTGAGATGCTTGAGGAAGCGGGTCCCCAGACCGGCGCCTGCGGAGGCCCCGGGAATGAGTCCGGGAATGTCGGCCAGCACAAACGACTCATGGGTAGCTACCCGCACCACCCCCAGGTTGGGGTAAAGGGTCGTGAACGGATAATCCGCCACTTTCGGGCGGGCGGCGCTGACCGCGCGGATCAGGGTGCTTTTGCCGGCATTGGGCAGACCCAACAGGCCGACATCGGCCAGCACCCGCAGTTCCAGGCGGAGATTGCGTTCTTCGCCGGGGGTGCCTTTTTCATATTGGCGGGGCGCCCGGTTGACGCTGGACTTGAAATACAAATTGCCATGACCGCCGCGCCCGCCCTGGGCCACCAGCAGACGTTCGCCGTCTTCGCGGAGATCGCCCAGCAGCTCGCGGGTATCATCGTCATAAACCAGGGTGCCCACCGGGACGTGAATTTCCTTGTCCAGTCCCGCGCGGCCGGTCATTTGCCGTCCCGCCCCGCCATGTCCGGTTTCCGCCCGGTAGCGGCGCTGATAGCGGAAATCGATCAGGGTGTTGAGACTGGCCTGGGCGACCAGATAAACGCTGCCGCCGCGTCCGCCGTCGCCGCCATCGGGACCACCAAAGGGAATGAATTTTTCCCGGCGGAAACTCAGGGAACCATGGCCGCCGGTTCCCGAAGCAACATGAATGCGTACTTCGTCAATAAACTTCATAAAAAAACCCCGCTCCCGCAAAAACGGGGCGGGGTCCCTCTACGCAGAGGCCGGTTCAGGCCACGGCTACGACGCTGACAGTACGTACCTGGCGCGGTCCCTTGCGCTCGAATTTGACGACGCCTTCTGCAGTGGCAAAGAGGGTATGATCCTTGCCGATGCCGACGTTGCTGCCCGGATAAAACTGGGTGCCACGCTGACGAATGATGATGTTGCCGGGAATGACCACCTGTCCGGCGTAACGCTTCACGCCCAGGCGCTTGGATTCGGAGTCGCGTCCGTTGCGCGAAGAACCACCCGCTTTCTTATGTGCCATGACTGTGCTCCTTAAGCTTCAATGCCGGTAATGCGGACTTCAGTAAAATACTGACGATGTCCCTGCTGTTTACGGTAATGCTTGCGCCGACGCATCTTGAAAATATGCACCTTGGCAGCCCGTCCCTGACTGAGCACGGTGGCCTTGACGGCGGCACCTGCTACCAGCGGTTGACCGACCACTACGTCACTGCCAACGCCGACCATGAGTACCCGGTCCAGCGCGAGTTCCGCACCCGGCTCTGCTTCCATCTTTTCGAGCCGGAGCTTGTCGCCCACTGCCACTCGATACTGCTTGCCACCATTTTCAATGACCGCGTACATCACCAACCTCCAGCAAGGATTTTACCCGGTACTGCCCGGAAAAGTTCGCAAGGATAGCGTTATCAGTCTATTAACGCAAGAGGACAAGGCGATTATTTTCGGGGTGTGGTCAGTAGTCAGTACTGGGGAAGCAGTTGATTGGTCTCAGCTATGGTATCATACTGATTTTGAAAATGACTGAACGGCATCTGACCGTTGGTTGACATTTAGAATCGTGGTGCATTCATATAGCATTCACAATGGTGAAGAGGTGGGCGTGTGACCATTGAACTTGTCGAAATCATTGGTCGTTCTGTACAAGGCATGACTCAACCATTTATTTGTCGTGCTGAAAATGGTTTTATCTATTTCGTAAAGGGGCGTGGTGCTGGTAGGCGCAGTCAAATTTGCGAATGGATCGCTGGACAGTTGGCCTTGCGACTGGAATTGCCGATTGCACCCTTTGATCTGTTAAATATTGCCACAGAGCTTGTATCTATTGATTTTCGGGATGATCTGGGTGAGTTGGGTGCCGGGCCCGCATTTGGTTCGCGGAAATTGCCGGGAATTGAATTGACTATCAGTCAACTTGCTCTTGTCCCTGAGCAGGTACAGCGTGATGTGCTGGTTTTCGACTGGTGGGTGAGCAATGCTGATCGGAATTTGAACGAGCTTTGTGGTAATCCTAATCTTCTATGGGACAATAGCCAAAAACAGCTTGTCGTTATTGACCACAACCCCGCCTTTGATTCTAATTTTTCAGCGGAGAAGTTTTCTGGGCATGTCTTCTGGGGCCGCGCCGATGAGCTTCTCCAGAACAAGGTGCTTCAACAAGAATATGAGCAACGTTTTGCTCAGGCAATGTCAGAATGGGATGCCATCTGTAGTACTGTTCCTGCTGAGTGGTGGTTTTTGGACAGTGAGCAAACGTTGCTGCGCTACCAGGAAAATGGATTTTGGAGTTTGAAATGAAGAAATTTACCTGTATATACGCTATCGTTCGCTTCACGCCCTTTGTGGAAACAGGTGAGTTTGCCAATGTGGGTATTGTGTTGTTTGCACCTGAAAAGATGCTTTTTGGGTTTAGACTATTGCAGGAATATGATCGGGTCACAAATTTTTTCGAGCCATTCGATACGACAGCTTATATAGCCACAATGAAAAATTTGCATGACGAACTGGAGCGCCTTAGCATTGTTTTTGTGCGTGCTGAAAAATTAATAAAAACGCCAAAAAGATTTGCTGAGACCCTGTTTGCTGAAGTGATTAAGTCGCGTGAAACCGTCATACAGTTCAGTGAGCCGAGGGCCGTTATTGCCGAAGATTTGCAGATCGTCAACGATCTATTCAATCATTATGTGCAACGCGATTTTGTTGCGCAGAATGCCCAGGAAAAGATTCTCGAACATCATAACGAGTAGTCGGTTAAGCTGGATGGTCATGCCTTGTACACTCAAGCGCGGGACAACAAATGGTCCAGAGCATTGGCAAAGGCCCGGCGGTCGGCTTGGTTCAGGGTGGCGGGACCGCCGGTATGTGTGCCGGAATCCCGAAGCTGTTCCATCATGTCTCGTATTCGCAGGCGCTCGCGGATGGTTTCGGGAGAGTACCGCTCGCCGCGTGGGCTGAGCGCATGGCCGTTTTTCTCCAGCACGGCAGCGGCAAGAGGAATGTCAGCGGTGATGACCAGATCGCCGGCTTCAATTCGGCGCACAATTTCATCATCGGCCACATCAAAGCCGCCCGGCACCACTATATTGCGAATATGTGCCGATGGGGGCACGCGCAGAGGCTGATTGGCGACCAGAATCAAGGGTAGTTTCAGACGCGTACTGGCGCGAAACAAAATTTCCTTGATGACATTGGGGCAGGCGTCGGCATCGACCCAGATCTGCATGGAGGCACTCGGATATTTTAGAGGCATAGACCTTGGCATAGATGAAATTTGCTGGCAATGCCAATATCACGCTATGGGCGACCAACAGCGCACCGGAATGGCTTGAAATTTTGCCCTTTAAACCCGGCAGCGTAGAATGCTCAAAAAAATCTCGCTGGAGAATCCATGAAAACGGTAGGCCGCACGCGGAAACAAGTCAATGTCCCAAGCACCTACAGTCAGCCCGCTGATCGCCCGCAGTCCGCCGTGCGCGAGAACACCATCGAATACGGCTTCATCGGCACGCTGCAAAACCTCAAGTACGACTACCGCGACGACATCCGCGACCGTGCCACGCTGGAGGCCAATTTCCGCGAGAAGTTCGAGGCGCTCAACCGCGTGCGCCTCACCGATGCAGAGTTCGCCCGCCTGCTGGAAGAAATCGTCAGCCCCGATGTGTTCACCGCCGCGCGCACCCTGCGCAGCATCAACAGCTTCACCCGCGATGACGGCACGCCGCTGAACTACAGCTTGGTCAACCTCAAGGACTGGTGCAAAAACACCTTCGAGGTGGTCAATCAGCTGCGCATCAATACCGACTACAGCCACCACCGTTACGACGTCATCCTGCTGGTCAACGGCATCCCCTGCGTGCAAATCGAGCTGAAAACGCTCGGTGTGAATCCGCGTTGCGCGATGGAGCAGATCGTCGAATACAAGCACGACCCCGGCAACGGCTACACCAAGACGCTGCTCTGCTTCATGCAGTTGTTCATCGTCAGCAACCGCGACCGCACGTATTACTTCGCCAACAACAACGCCCGCCACTTCGCCTTCAATGCCGACGAGGGCTTTCTGCCCATCTACGAATTTGCGGGCGAGGACAACCGCAAGATCACCCAGCTCGACGCCTTTGCCGAAAAATTCCTCGCCAAATGCACCCTCGGCCAGACCCTCAGCCGCTACATGGTGCTGCTCGCCGGCGAGCAGAAGCTGATGATGATGCGGCCCTATCAGGTTTACGCCGTGCAGCACATGGTCAAGTGCATCGACGAGGACAACGGCAACGGCTATATCTGGCACACCACCGGCAGCGGCAAGACGCTCACCTCCTTCAAGGCCGCCACCCTGCTCAAGGAGAACCCGCACATCCACAAATGCGTGTTCGTGGTGGACCGTAAAGACCTCGACCGCCAGACCCGCGAGGAATTCAACCGCTTCCAGGAAGGCTGTGTGGAAGAAAACACCCACACCGGCGCGCTGGTGCGCCGCCTGCTCTCCGAGGACTACGCCGACAAGGTCATCGTCACCACCATCCAGAAGCTCGGCCTCGCGCTCGACGAAAACAGCACGCGCAACAAACTGCGCAGCAAAGCCGGGCAGGCCACCTACAAAGAGCAACTCGCAGCCCTGCAAGACCAGCGCATCGTCTTCATTTTCGACGAATGCCACCGCTCGCAGTTTGGCGAGAACCACAAGGCCATCAAAGCCTTCTTCCCGCGCGCCCAGCTCTTCGGCTTCACTGGCACGCCCATCTTCGACGCCAACGCCGCGCAGCAGAAAATCGAAGACAACACCGCGTCGATGCGCACCACGGCAGACCTGTTCCAGAAGCAGCTCCACGCCTACACCATCACCCACGCCATCGAAGACGGCAATGTGCTGCGCTTCCACGTCGATTACTTCAAGCCGGAAGGAAAGAACCCACCCAAGCCCGGCGAGCCGATCGCCAAACGCGCCGTCATCGAGGCCATCCTCGCCAAGCACGACACCGCCACCGGCGGCCGCCGCTTCAACGCCCTGCTCGCCACCGCGTCCATCAACGACGCCATCGAATACCACGCGCTGTTCAAGACCGTGCAGGCCGAGAAGCTGGCCGCCGACCCCGACTTCAAGCCGCTGAACATCGCCTGCGTGTTTTCGCCGCCCGCCGAGGGCGATGCCGATGTGAAGCAACTGCAGCAAGACCTGCCGCAGGAACAGGCCGACAACGAAGAAGACCCCGAGGGCAAGAAGGCCGCGCTGAAAACCATCCTCGCCGACTACAACGCCCGCTACGGCACCAATCACCGCATCGCTGAGTTCGACCTCTACTACCAGGACGTACAAAAGCGCATCAAGGACCAGCAGTGGCCGAATGCCGACCTGCCCGCCGCGCAGAAAATCGACATCACCCTCGTCGTGGACATGCTGCTCACCGGCTTTGATTCCAAGTTTTTGAACACGCTCTACGTGGACAAAAACCTCAAGCATCACGGCCTGATTCAGGCCTTCTCGCGCACCAACCGCGTGCTCAACGCCAGCAAGCCCTACGGCAACATCCTCGACTTCCGCCAGCAACAAGATTCCGTCGATGCCGCCATCGCCCTGTTCTCCGGCGAGAAAACCGGCGAGCAGGCGCGGCAAATCTGGCTGGTGGACAAAGCCCCGGTGGTCATCGACAAGCTGCAAACCGCCATGCGCAAGCTCGAAGCCTTCCTACAGTCCCAAGACCTCGACTGCACCCCCTCCGCCGTGGCGAATCTGAAAGGCGACGCGGCCAAAACCGTGTTCATCGAGCGCTTCAAGGAAGTGCAGCGCCTCAAGACCCAGCTCGACCAATACACCGACCTCAGCGCCGACAACCAGGCCGCCATCGAACAGGTGCTGCCCGAAGCAGCCCTGCGCGGCTTCAAGGGGCAATATCTCGAAACCGCCCGCCAACTGCGCGAGCCGCGCCCGCCCGCAGACAAAAAACCCGGCGACGACCCGGCCAACCAGCTCGACTTCGAGTTCGTGCTCTTTGCCTCCGCCGTCATCGACTACGACTACATCATGAAGCTGATGGCCAGCTTCTCCGCCAAGGAACCCGGCAAGGCCAGGATGACCCGCGAGCAACTCATCGGCCTCATCAGCAGCGACGCCAAGTTCATGGACGAACGCGACGACATCGCCGCCTACATCGGCACCCTCCAGGCCGGCGCGGGGCTGTCCGAGGCCGCCATCCGCGAGGGCTACACCCGTTTCAAGGCCGAGAAGAACGCGCAGGAAATCGCCGCCCTCGCCGCCAAACATGGTCTTGCCACCGCCGCCCTGCAAGCCTTTGTGGACGGCATTCTGGAGCGCATGATCTTCGACGGCGAACGCTTGAGCGACCTGTTCGCGCCGCTGGAACTGGGCTGGAAAGCCCGCGCCGCCGCAGAAACCGACCTGATGGCCGACCTGCACCCCCTGCTCACCCGACGCGCCGCTGGCCGCGACATTTCAGGGCTTAGCGCCTATGAGCAGTAACCCCGCCGCCGATGGCTCCCACGCCCCAGCGTGGGAGCCCGCGCCCTTCCGCTCCAGCGGCGTTCCCACGCTGGAGCGTGGGAACGATCAGGAAACCACCGCCACGAAGGAAGGGGCAAGACCCGCGCGGGTGCCGAAGCTGCGGTTTCCGGAGTTTCGGGGGGCGGAGGGTTGGGCACCCGAGCCGATGGGCGAAGTCTATTCGTTCAAGGGCAACAACTCACTCTCACGCGACAAGCTGAACTATGTGGCTGGTTCAGTGAAGAACATCCATTACGGCGACATTCACACCAAGTTCTCGACCCACTTCGACATCACGAAGGAGCTTGTTCCATTCATCAATGAGTCCGAGGAAGCCATCGTTCGCGCTGAAAACCTGTGCGTCGAGGGCGACATGATTTTTGCAGACGCTTCCGAGGATTTGGCAGACATCGGCAAGAGTATCGAGATTGTCCGCCTGAACGGGGAGCGTGTGGTTTCGGGACTGCACACGATTCTCGCCCGACGGATAGGAGAACGAATCGCTTTGGGGTTTGGCGGACACATCTTCAAATCGGGATGGGTTCGCACTCAGATTCAGAAGGAGGCTCAAGGGGCGAAGGTCTTGGGCATTTCTGCCAATCGGATGAGGAACCTTCGCTTGCCGCTGCCGCACTCCCTTGCCGAACAACAAAAAATCGCCGAGTGCCTGAGTTCGGTGGACGAGCTGATCGCCGCGCAAGCGCGGAAAGTGGACGCGCTCAAGTCCCATAAAAAAGGGCTGATGCAGCAGCTTTTCCCCACCGAGGGCGAAACCCAACCCCGCCTCCGCTTCCCCGAATTCCAAAACGCCGGGGAGTGGGAGGAAACAACTCTTGGTCAACTCGCCAAACTGGTTCGTGGGCCATTTGGGGGCAGTCTCAAAAAGGAGATATTCGTCGCCAGCGGCTATGCAGTTTACGAGCAGCAGCACGCTATCTATTCTGACTTCAGCTCCTTCAGATACCACATCACCGCAGAGAAGTTTCACGAGCTAAGACGGTTCGCAGTTGCTGCCAATGACATCATCATGAGTTGCTCGGGAACGATGGGAAAATTCGCGATAATCCCAGACGGCGCAGCGCCTGGCGTAATCAATCAAGCGCTCCTGAAACTGACACCCAATGGCTTCTGTAATACAAAGTTTCTTAAAGAGCTCCTCGAATTACCAAACGTCCAGCACAAGCTTCTTTCGCAATCGGCCGGTGGTGCAATTCAAAATGTTGTCTCTGTGGTTCAAATTAAAGCGCTCCCTCTGAGACTACCCAGCGCAGATGAACAACAAGTAGTCGTGGGCTGCCTGAGCAGCCTCGACGCCCTGATCACCGCCGAAACCCAAAAGCTCGAAGCCCTCAAGACCCACAAGAAAGGGCTGATGCAGCAGCTTTTCCCCTCCCCGGAGGCGGCCTCCGCATGAGCCCGGGCGAGACCTGCTCTGCTCTGCCCGCGCGGAATGCGCGCACGCTGGGCGCTCCCACGCTGGAGCGTGGGAGCGATGAGGTGGCCGGGAATGATCGTTCCCACGCTCCAGCGTGGGAACGCCGCCCCCGACGCTCCAGCGTCCCGTGATGACGGAGCCTGACCCATGGGCCGCAGCCGCTATGTGATTCTGGAACCTGACAAACCGCATTTCCTGACCTGTACGGTGGTGGAATGGTTGCCGGTTTTCACCCGCCCGGATGCGGTGCAGATTCTGCTGGATAGCTGGCGCCACCAGCGCGCCCATGACGGCTTGCGGCTTTATGGCTATGTGGTTCTGGAAAATCATCTGCATTTCGTGGCGCAAGCCCCGCGTCTGGACAAGTGTGTGAGCAGCTTCAAATCCTTTACGGCGGCCCGGCTGATTGATCTGCTGGAGACGAGCAAGGCTGAGCGGCTGCTGGCGCGCCTGCGCTTTGCCAAACGCGCCCACAAAACAGATCGCGAATACCAGTTCTGGCAGGAAGGCTCGCACGCGGAAATGGTGTTCAGCGAAGCGGTGATGCGGCAGAAGCTGGATTACATCCACCAGAACCCGGTGAAACGCGGGTATGTGGATTTGCCGGAGCATTGGCGCTATTCGAGCGCGCGCGACTATGCCGGACAGTGCGGACTGATGGAGATTGATTCATGGTGCTGAGTCGCTGGCGCAGCAGGGGCGGCGTTCCTGAGGATTCAACGCTGGAGCGTCGAAGGCGGCGTTCCCACGCTGGAGCGTGGGAACGATCAATCGCCTCGTGCCTGAGCAGCCTCGACGCCCTCATCACGGCCGAAACCCAAAAGCTCGACGCCCTCAAGACCCATAAGCAAGGGCTTATGCAGCAGCTTTTCCCCTCCCCGGAGGCGGTTGAAACATGAACAACCTCATTCTCTACACCACCGAAGACGGACACAGCCAGATCAAGCTGCGGGCCAAGGACGAAACCGTCTGGCTATCCCAGCGGGAGATGGCCCAGCTCTTTGACGTGACCACCGACAACGTGGGGCTGCATCTCAAGAACATCTTCGAGGACGGGGAACTGAGCAGGGAGGCAACTACCGAGGAATCCTCGGTAGTTCAAACCGAAGGGGGGCGGGAGGTGCAGCGCCCCGTCACGCTCTACAACCTCGACGCCATTCTGGCCGTGGGCTACCGGGTGCGCTCGCCGCGCGGGGTGCAGTTCCGCCGCTGGGCCTCGACCATCCTGAAGGAATTCCTGACCAAGGGTTTCGTGATGGACGACGAGCGGCTGAAGAACCCTGACAGCCGCCCGGATTACTTCGACGATATGATTGCGTCGGTGACATTCCGCTACTTTTGGCGTGGGGAGAAAATCAATGACTATGAAAAACATTGCCGAGGCTAAAGATCCTGATTTACGCGCATCTGTGGCTGCGATGCAGCGCGCCGCATTGATTGCCCGTCATACGGCCATTCAGACCAACACTAATCTTGTGATTATGAAAAACGGACAATTGCTGCGGATTTCCCCCGAGGAACTTCGCCGAAACATGCAAGAGGATAGTCCCACACAAAATGACTGAAACCAACCAAAAACAACTGGGTAACACCCTCTGGGCCATGGCCGACCAACTGCACTGGGCGATGGATGCCGGATGGCTTCCGCGATTACATGCTCGACGCCCTCAAGACCCACAAGCAAGGGCTGATCCAGCAGCTTTTCCCATCCCCGGAGGCGTTGGCGGTATGAGCGTATGGGGGCTCCTCTGGTTTTATGTCTTGCAAGCGTTCAAGATTACGATGTTACATCAGGCACCTGTCGTCCACGTTGCAAGAGGATTTCATTCATGGAAGCCATTCGTCATATTCAATCCGTAGAAAACGGCGAGATTCACCTTCGGCTACCGCAGCGCTTCTGGGGGCAGGAGGTTGAGATCATTGTTCTGTCCGCACCCCGCGTCGCTGAATCCGCCTTCCCCGCCAAGCGGAGTTTGCGCGGCGGCTTGAAGGCGTATGCCAATCCCGGGCTGATGGCACAGGAAGACGATGCGTGGGTATTGGCACTTGGAACAAAATATGAGCCTCGTTGATGCCAATGTCATTCTTCGCTACCTGTTGGATGACCATGAGACGCTTTCCGCCAAGGCGGCGGACATTCTCGAACGGCAGTCTGTGACCTTGCCTGTCGAGGTGGCTTGCGAAGTGGTCTATGTACTGCAGAAGGTGTACGCCGTGGCGCGCCGGGATATTCGGCAACAGCTCACTGACCTGCTGCAAGAAGGGCTGGTGAGCATGGATAAGCCCGATATTTTCGTGAAAGCGCTCGGATGCTATGCCGACAGCACGCTGGATTTTGTCGATTGCCTGCTCTGGGCCTATCACAAAATCGAAAGGCGGGATGTATTTAGTTTTGATGCCAAATTGCAAAAACACATGCAGCAGGTGGAGTAAGAAAGGCGCATGACCGTAGCCAACCAAAAACAACTGGGCAACACCCTCTGGGCCATTGCCGACCAACTGCGAGGGGCGATGGATGCGGACGACTTCCGCGATTACATGCTGTCCTTCCTGTTCCTGCGTTATCTCTCGGACAACTACGAAACGGCGGCGAAGAAGGAGCTGGGGCGGGATTATCCCGATGTGTGCGGCGATGCGCGCGCCGTGCCGCTGGCGCGCTGGTATGCCGACAACGCCGCCGACATCGCCGAGTTCGAGAAGCAGATGCGCCGCAAGGTGCATTATGTCATCGAGCCCCAGCATCTGTGGAACAGCATCGCCAACCTGGCGCGCACCCAGAACCCGGAGCTTTTGAACACGCTGCAGGCGGGATTCAAATACATCGAGACGGAATCCTTCGAGAGCACTTTTCAGGGGCTGTTCTCCGAGATTGATCTCAGTTCGCCCAAGCTGGGCAAGACCTACGCTGACCGCAACGCCAAGCTCTGTACCATCATCCAGAAAATCGCCGAAGGGCTGGCGGCGTTTTCCACCGACATCGACGCGCTGGGCGATGCCTACGAATACCTGATCGGCCAGTTTGCGGCAGGCAGCGGCAAGAAGGGGCGGGGGAGTTCTACACCCCGCAGCAGATTTCCGACATTCTTTCGGCCATTGTCACGCTGGACAGCCAGGAGCCGAAAACCGGCACCAAGAAGCGGCTGGAGAGCGTGCTGGACTTCGCCTGCGGTTCCGGCTCGCTGCTGCTCAATGTGCGCAAGAAGGTGAGCAAGGCGGACGGCAGCATCGGCAAGATTTACGGGCAAGAAAAGAACATCACCACCTACAACCTGGCGCGCATGAACATGCTGCTGCACGGGGTGAAGGACACCGAGTTCGAAATTTTCCACGGCGACACTTTGCTCAACGAGTGGGACATGCTGCGCGAGCAGAACCCGGCGAAGAAGCCGGGCTTCGACGCCATCGTCGCCAATCCGCCGTTTTCCTACCGCTGGGAGCCAACCGACGCGCTGGCCGACGACGTGCGCTTCAAGAGCCACGGCCTCGCGCCCAAGTCCGCCGCCGATTTCGCCTTTTTGCTGCACGGCTTCCACTTTCTGAAAGACGAAGGCGTGATGGCGATCATCCTGCCCCACGGCGTGCTGTTCCGGGGCGGCGCCGAGGAGCGCATCCGCAGCAAGCTGCTCAAGGACGGCCACATCGACACCGTCATCGGCCTGCCTGCCAATCTGTTTTATTCCACCGGCATTCCGGTGTGCGTGCTGGTGCTGAAAAAGTGCAAGAAGCCCGACGATGTGCTGTTCATCAACGCGGCGGAGCATTTCGTGAAGGGCAAGCGCCAGAACCAACTCGCGCCCGAGCACATCGCCAAGATCATCAAGACCTACCAGTACCGCGAGGAAGAAGCGCGCTACTCACGCCGGGTGGAGATGGCGGAGATCGAGAAGAACGATTTCAACCTGAACATCTCGCGCTACATCAGCACGGCGGTGGCCGAGGAAGAGATCGACCTCGCGGCCACCCATGCCTGCCTGATGGACATCGAGCAGGCCATCAAAAGCGCAACCGCCGAACACAATGCCTTTCTCAAGGAACTCGGTCTGCCGCTGCTGCCTTGATGAGCAGCCCGAGTCAATCAGCCATTGCTGGGATTTGCCCCGCGCTGCAGCCTCTGCTAGGCTCAAAACCAATGATTTGCGGGGTACCCAGCGGAGACTGAGACATGCGTTTTCTCTTTTTACCCTTTATCTGGTTGGGAAGGCTGCTGCACTGGATTCGCTTGGGCGTCCTCAATCTGCTGACCCTGCTGGTGCTGGCAGCCATCATCATTGGCCTGATCGGCTACTTTACCCAGAAAACGATTTCCGTCCCCGATAAGGCGGTGCTCTGGTTGGAACCCCAGGGAAGCCTGGTCTATAGCCGCAGCAATACCTGGGAAAACCATCTGCTGCAAAAAATTCATCCCAGTCAAAATACCATCCTACTCCGTCATCTGGTCGAAAGCATCGATCATGCGGCCAAAGACCCGCATATTCGCGTTCTCGCCCTGGATCTGAGCAAATTCAACGGCGGCAGCTTGACGCAATTGCTCAGTGTGGCCCACGCTCTGCAGGATTTTCGGGCCCAGGGTAAACTCATCTACGCTTACGCTCCCGAATACGCCAATGGCAATTATGTGCTGGCTGCTCAGGCCAATGAGGTCTTTTTGCCGCCTCTGGGTATGGCGCTGGTCACGCCTTTCTCCGACCATCATTTGTATTTCAAGGGCCTTCTCGACAAAATCGGGGTGACGGTAGCAGCGTTTCGCCAGGGAAAATACAAGTCTGCCGTCGAACCCCTTACCCGCACGGACATGTCGGCGGCGGCCCAGGAAGAAAACCGGGCCTGGTTGGCTACCTGGTGGCAGTCCTATGGGCAGGCCATCAGCAAGGGGCGTGGCATTTCGACCGCCGATTTGCAGAACTACGCCGCGCAGTTGCCGCAACTGCTGCAGCAGTATCAGGGGAATGCCGCGCAGTTGGCGGTCAGTAAGAAGTTGGTTACCCAACTGGGTGATGCCGAAGATTTTCGCAACGCCGTGGCCAAGGTCATGGGTGAAAAACCCAAAAAACTGCATACCATCAGTTATCGTCGTTATTACCAGAGTTTTGCCAAACACAAGCACCAACATGGGCCGGAGATTGCGGTGGTTCCCATCGATGGCATGCTGGTCCCTGGCAACAATGAAGAGCAGGGCGTCGTAGCCTCGGGACCCACCGTTCGCCAACTGGATCGCCTCCGCCATGATGACGAGGTCAAAGCAGTCATCCTCCAGGTCAACAGCCCCGGCGGCGATGTCAATGCCGCCAATGCCATCCGCCGGGCCGTTGTCCGCCTGCGCGAGGCGGGCAAGCCGGTGGTGGTCAGCATGGGTACTCTGGGCGCTTCGGGCGCCTACTGGCTCTCCACAGGCGCAGACCGGATCTATGCCGAACCCACCACCATCGCCGCCGACATTGGTGTTTTCGTGCTTTTCCCTGATTTCTCCGGCTTGCTGCAGAAACTGGGTATTGGCTATTCCGGTGTCAGCAGTGTACCCGATGCACCCTCCATCTCCCCCTATGCCCCGCTGAGCAAATCTGAGCAACAGGCTTTCCAGGCGGTGGTGAACCACATTTATGGGCATTTCGTGGATTTGGTAGCCAAAGCCCGACATTTGCCCGTGGCCCAGGTGGAGAAAGACTCCCAGGGCCGCGCCTGGAGTGGTGTTGATGCGTATCACCTGGGTCTGGTGGATGGTCTGGGTGGTATGGCTGAGGCGGAAAAAGCCGTGGCCCGGCTCGCCCATCTCAAAAACGGTCATTACCAGCTCGATTACCTGCCTCGCCCCGAGGGAGAGTCACCTTTTGCCCAATTCCATTCCTGGGCGCTGGCCAGCCTTGCCTCCTCTTTGCCTCAAGGGAGCGAAAACGCCCTCAGTCAGGCCCGGCTGCTGCTGAATTACTCCCGCCCCTATGGCGTTTTTGCCTACCTACCCATTGATCCCAAGCTATCCTGACCTGAATGTGCAAAACGGGTCCTTTAATTGGGCGGATCCGATCAGCTTTCATCAAACTGTCATATTCTTCTGATAAAGTGCTTGGTAATAGCGAATAAATATCTGGCCACACCCACTCCTGCGGAGCCAAATCAACATGATTCACAAATTACAGCCCAAGCACCGAAGCAGCGTTTCATCCTTGATCAGTATCATTCTTGCCGGTTTGCCCTTGCTGGCCCATGCCGATACGGTCCGTTCCATTGACCACGCGGTGCAGGTCGATAACAACGATTATGTCCATGCGTGCGTATTCTGTTGATCGTGGGCACCGATTCTGGCGATCGTGGGCACCCCTGGAGAGGGAACATTTTGGTCGTTGTGATTTTAAGCACGGGTGGTC
>NZ_JBYCKQ010000001.1:0-31474 GCF_057473465.1 Acidithiobacillus sp. TH-A117 | reverse complement strand
TTTGGCGTCCCCAGGGGGGTTCGAACCCCCGTTACCGCCGTGAAAGGGCGGTGTCCTAGGCCGCTAGACGATGGGGACCTGGACAGCGCTGTGCATCCTACACAGAAGCGCGCTGTCTGGCAAGCACGCCATGGCGAGTCGAGTCGTAGCCCCGCAGGGGGAACTTCGGGTAGACTGGGTGGCGTATCATTTTCAGTCACTCCGGAAAAGAAGGGTCTTATGGAAGAACAAGAAGCAATATTCATGATTGAACGGATTTACGTCAAAGATATTTCCTTTGAGTCACCCAATGCTCCCCACAGTTTTGTGCAGACCGAGGCGCCGACGGTGGATGTGGGCCTGAATACCGCCAGCACCCAGGTGGAAGGTATGGAGGGGCTGAGCGAAGTTACCCTGACTGTTACCGTCAAGGCTAAGGCCGGTGAGAGCACCTATTTTGCCGTCGAGGTGCAGCAGGCGGGTCTGTTCCGGATTCAGAATATTCCCGAAGAACACATGCCGGCCCTAGTGGCGGTGCATTGCCCGACCATTCTGTTCCCATATGCCCGGGAAGTGGTGGCGGATCTGGTCGGACGGGGTGGCTTCCAGCCGCTGCATCTGCATCCGGTCAACTTTGAGGCGCTGTTCCAGCAGGCCCAGCAAGAACAGATGGGGCATACTACCCAGTAAATCATGAGCTGGAAGCCATGAGCTGGGCGGTGCTGGGAGCGGGACACTGGGGTACAGCGCTGGCGGTACATTTGTGTCGGCAAGGGCAGGATGTGCGCCTCTGGGGGCGCAACCCGCAACACTTGCCGGGCGGCAGCGATCCCTCCCTATTGTCTCCGGTTTTTCCGGATTTGCCTTGGCCGGCAGGCCTGCAGGTAGAACCAGACCTTGCCGCCGCTGTCGCCGGGGCAGAAGGTATTGTCCTGGCGGTCCCGAGTCATGCCTTGCGCAGTCTTCTGAACAGTCTGTCCAGCCTCTGCTTGTTGAGCGAGGCCGTCCTGGTGCTCGCTGCCAAGGGGCTGGAGTTGCCCGGTGCCCTGCGTCTGGATCAGGTGGTTCAGGCGGAATGCCCCGATATGCCCCTGGTGGTCCTTTCTGGCCCGAGTTTTGCCCACGATCTGGTGCTGGGTAAACCCTTGGCCATGACTGCTGCTTCCCACGATATGGCCCAGGCGCAGAGGGTCGCGGAGGTGTTTGCCAGTGACCAGATGCGGGTGTATCGCAGCGATGATGTGGCCGGTGTCTGTCTGGGCGGGGCCATCAAGAATGTACTGGCCATTGCGGCGGGTATTTCCGATGGCCTGGACAACGGCGATAGTGCCCGGGCAGCCCTGATTACCCGGGGCATCGCCGAGCTGCACCGCCTGGGAACAGCGCTGGGCGGGCGCACCGAAACCTTCATGGGCTTGACTGGGGCGGGGGATCTGATCCTGACGGCGAGCAGTGATTTGTCGCGGAATCGGCGGGTGGGCATCGGTTTGGGGCGTGGCCAGACCCTGGACAAGGTGCTGGCGGATATCGGCCAGGAAGCCGAGGGGGTGCGCAGTGCCCGGGCCCTGTTTCGCTTGGCCCAGAGTCTGGGGGTGGAGATGCCCATTACCGAGCAGGTTTATCGGGTGCTCTATGCCGGCGTGGACGTGCGTCAGGTCAGTGAACTGTTGATGCGGCGTGCGGCCCGGGCCGAGCATCCTGTTGCGGTGATCCCGGCAGGTGACGCCAGTCGGGAAGAGGGCGCCTAGCTTTATGGCGATTCTGCGCTTACCCGGTGCTGCCGATGGGCGCAAACGCATTCCTTTTGCGCCTTTTCGGACCCTTGGAGTGCTGCTGGTGCAGTTTGTGGTGCTGGCCTTCCTGCTTCTGGGGATATTGCTGGTGCATACCAACCAGGACCTGCGTACCCTGGACGCCTATACCGCCTACATGGCGGATTTGTCCCGGACCTCCCAGGAAACTTTGCGAACCTGGCAGCAACAGGGTGCGGTGGCGGCGCTGCAGGTGCTCCGCAAGGACCTCCAGGAAATTGCCGCAGCGCATCCGCAACAGATTCGCGACAATCCCCATTGGGCAAAATTGCAGCTGCTGGTCAATCGCCGGGATGCGGGGCTATTGCCCGAGGCTTTGTTGCAGCTTTCAGATATCAGTATGCAGGAACATGCTCGGGGGCGGAGACTGGTGCTGGCGGCGGGCCATGATGCCCGTTACACCTTGATTGGTACGGCGGTAGCGCTGTTTTCTTTCATGATATTTGTGCTGGTGACACTGGTATTTTTTCGCCTGCGGATTCTGGGACCGCTGCGTCGCCTCCAGGATGCCATGCATTCGCTGGAAATCGGGGCTTTTCGGCGGGTATCAGAAGCCCACGCGGACCCCGGGATCAGTCCCTTACTGCAATATTACAATCACATGATCGGGCGTCTGGAGGATCTGGAAAAAACCCGACGCCAGTACTTGCAGGATTTGCAGCGGGAAGTGAATGAGGCTGCGCATACTCTGGTGGCGCAACAGGCGGCGGTAGCCCGTTCCGAGCGGCTGGCGGCGGTTGGTGAAGCGGCTGCGGCTTTCGCCCATGAGTTGCGTAATCCCCTGGCCGGATTGCAGGTGGGCTGCGCCAATATTCGTCGGGAAATACGCGACCCCGAATTGGCCGAACGTCTGGGATTGATGGAAGAGGAATTGCGTCGGGTCAGTCGGCTTCTGGATCAGCAATTGCGTGGTGCCCGTCAGGCCCATGAAAAGGGGCGCCGGGTGGCCCCCAGGGAAACCGTGGAAACCCTGCTGAACCTGCTGCGCTATCAAATGCCTGCCCAGGTCAAGCTGGAACTGTTGCCGGGGGAATGTCGTGATTGTCTATTGCCCCTGGACCAGTTCCGCCAGGCACTGCTCAATCTCATTCTCAACAGTATGCAGGCTCTGGCGGGTGAGGGAGGGCAAATCAGTGTGGCCCTTGCCCAGGTCGACAAGCAGTTGCAGGTGGTTGTCGCCGATAATGGTCCGGGCTTTCCCGATACCCTGTTGCGCGAGGGGATTCGTCCCTTTGCCAGCAGCAAGGAACAGGGCACCGGGTTGGGCCTGTCCATGGTTCGGCGTTTTGTGCGCAGTCTGGGTGGCGAGGTGCAATTGCGCAATCGGGAACCTCACGGCGCCGAAGTGTGTCTCTTGTTACCCTGTCCTGAAATTGCCGGTAAGGAGTAGCAGATCATGGCGGATGCTTTGCTGATTATCGAGGATGAAATTTTTCTGGGGCGGGAAATGTGCCGCTTTTTTGAAAAGGAAGGCTGGGAGGTGCATTGGGCGGAGCGCTTTGCCGATGCCGAGGAATTGCTGCTGAAACAGGATCTCAGCCCGCTGGTGACTCTGGCTGACCTCAATTTGCCCGATGGCAACAGTCTGGATCTGTTGGAAAAGGTGCGGGCAAAGTCGGGTACGGGAGAATGGATTTTTCTGACGGCCTTTGGCAGTGTGCCCGATTCGGTGCGGGCACTGCGTTTGGGCGCCTATGACTTTCTCGAAAAGCCCTGCGAGATGGAACGTCTGGAAATGGTGGTGCGTTCGGCAGGGCGGGGAGCCCGTGCCCAGCGCCGGGTCGCAGAGGATACTTCCTCCCAGCACCACCGCTATCGTCCGGAAACCTATCTGGGCGAAAGTGCTGCCGCAGCGACGGTGCGCAGCATGCTCGAACGTCTGGCGCAGGTTCCCTACAGTGCTTTGGTGATTTCCGGTGAAACCGGTACCGGCAAGGGCCTGGCAGCGCGCATCCTGCATTACAGCAGCGCTCAGGCGGGCGGACCGATGGTGGAAATCAACTGCGCGGCCCTGCCCCGGGAATTACTGGAATCCGAATTGTTCGGCTATGAGCCGGGGGCATTTACCGGTGCGGCGGTACGTCATCGCGGACTGGTGGAACAGGCCAATGGTGGCACCCTGTTTCTCGATGAAATTTCCGAAATGGAGCTGGACTTGCAGGCCAAGTTGCTGAAAGTCATTGAAGATCACAGCTTGCGACGCTTGGGTGGGGATCGCGCCATTGCCGTGGATGTGCGCTTTATTGCCGCCAGTAACCGTGATATCGAAGCCCAGGTGGCGGCGGGGGCTTTTCGTGCCGATTTGTTTCATCGCTTGAGCGTGTTTCGCCTGGCCCTGCCGTCCCTGCGGGAACGGAAGGGTGATCTGCATGCGTTGGTGCCCCATTTCGTGGCCGAATTCAATGCCCAGGCGGGTAAGCATGTGCATTATGTCAGCCCGGCAGTCTGGGCCGCACTGGAGGCCTACGACTGGCCGGGCAATGTCCGGGAACTGCGCAATGTGATTGAGCGGGCGGTACTGTTTTCCGAAAGCGAAGAATTGCCTCTGGAGTGGTTGCAGTTGCCGGGTCAGATCAATAACTCCTGTCCGGCACTCTCCGGGTGTCCGGTGGATGGGCAGCATATTATCCTGCCCATGGATGGCAGCATGGATCTGGAGGCTATGGAACGGCAGATTCTGCAGCAGATACTCAGCTTGAGCGAGGGTAATGTGTCCCGGGCGGCAAAAATGCTGGGCATCACCCGGGAGACCCTGCGCTACCGTATTCGCAAACATGGTCTGGGCGATGATGGCGAATCCTGAGCGGAGAAGCATGGTCTATACTTGCAGAATTGTTGCGGGATCGTTACATTGCCGCGATGCAACGGGTCACTACAGGCACCCGGACAACTAGAACAAGGAGTTTGGATGTCACCGGACAGGACCGCTGCATGACGGCAGCCCTCGATCAGGCCTTGGCCTGGCAGCAGCAAAGCCTGCAGCTTGTTTCACGGACTTTTGCGTTGACTATTCCGCAATTGCCCGATGTCCTGCGCGTGGCCGTGGGTAACGGGTATTTGCTCTGTCGGATTGCCGATACCATTGAAGATGATCCGGTCATGCCCTGGAAAGAAAAAGCCCACTGGCAGCAGGTGTTTCTGCAGGTGGTGGAAGGTCAGGCCGATCCCGCCGTTTTTGCTGAGGGTTTCGGAGCGGTGCTGTCTGCGGAAATGCCTGCCGCCGAGCATGATCTGGTGCGCCATACTGCCGAAGTGCTGCAAATTACCCATAGTTTCAGCCCCACCCAGCAGGCGGCTCTGGCGCGCTGCGTGCGCATCATGGGTTCGGGTATGGCCGAGTTTCAGCAGCACGCCTCCCGACAGGGACTGGCCGATGTCCCAGCCCTGGACCGTTATTGTTATGTGGTGGCGGGAGTCGTCGGCGAAATGTTGACCAGTCTGTTCGTGGAATACGAACCCCGCCTGCGTCCTCAGGAAGCGGAAATGCAGCGTCTCGCCGTCTCTTTTGGTCAGGGCTTGCAGATGACCAATATACTCAAGGACATCTGGGATGACTGGGGACGTGGTGTAAGTTGGATGCCGGCCAGTCTTTTTGCCCGCTATGGTTGCGATATCGCGAGCGTCCAGCCGGGCAGTCATGACCCTGGATTTCAACAGGGGCTGGAAGTTTTGCTGGATATGGCGTCCGGACACCTGGAAAACGCGCTGCGCTACACTTTGATGATTCCTGCGGATCAAACCGGGATGCGCGATTTTTGTCTCTGGGCACTGGCCATGGCAGTGCTGACTTTACGCCGCATTGCCGAGAACCCGATCTTTGCCAATGGCGCCGAAGTCAAAATCAGTCGCAACAGTGTGCAATGGGTGGTTCTTCTGTCCAAGCTTATGCATCGTTCCGATGCCCTGTTGCTGGCCAGTTTCCGGGCGGGTATCAAACCCTTGCGGCGCACGGCGCTGGCCGCAACAGTATGAATCGCCTGTTACAACCATTGCCTCTGGCAGGCGGGGTGCTGCGTAGCGTACGGACGCCAAGTCTGGATCACTCGCTGGACGCTACTCCGGCCCAAAATCGGACCCAGTCGCTGGCCCAGACTCTGGAGACTGCGCGGTGTCTGCTGCTCGAAAAGCAGGCAGCGGACGGACACTGGTGTTTTGAATTTGAGGCTGACTGTACCATTCCTGCGGAATACATCCTCATGCAGCACTACATGGATGAGCGGGATCCGGCCCTGGAAGCCAAAATGGCGGTGTACCTGCGCAGCAAGCAGGCGGATCACGGCGGTTGGCCGCTGTATTATGGAGGGCATTTTGATCTCAGCGCTTCGGTGAAAGCCTACTATGCCCTGAAGTTGGCGGGTGATGCTCCCGATCTGCCCCATATGCGCCGGGCCAGAGAGGCTATTCTTGCCCACGGCGGTGCCGAACATGCCAATGTCTTCACCCGGATTACCCTGGCCCTCTTTGCCCAGGTGCCGTGGCGGGCGGTGCCTTCCATTCCGGTGGAAGTCATGCTCCTGCCGCGCTGGTTTCCCTTTCATATTTACAAGGTGGCGTCCTGGTCCCGGACCGTTATGGTGCCGCTATTTATTTTATGCAGCCTCAAAGCCAAGGCCAAGAACCCTCTGCAAGTACATATTCGCGAATTGTTTCGTCGGCCACCCGAACAAATCCAGGATTATTTTGCCTGTGCCCGGCAGGGCGTGGTAGCCCGTACTTTTCTGGCCCTGGACCGCTTTTGGGGAATCATCGAAAAGGGCATTCCCGCCGCGCTGCGCCGGATCGCCGTACGCCGGGCCGAGCAGTGGTTTACGGCACGCATTAATGGAGAAGATGGTCTGAACGGGATTTTTCCGGCCATGGTCAATGCTCATGAGGCTCTGGAGCTGCTGGGCTATGCTCCGGAACATCCCTATCGTCAGGCAACCTCTGCAGCACTGCGCAAGCTGGTGGTGGAGCGTGCTGACCATGCTTATTGTCAGCCCTGCATGTCCCCGGTGTGGGATACCTGTCTGGCCCTCCATGCTCTGATCGAAGCCGATGGCTCTGAGGATCTGGGGGCTGCTGCAGAAAAAGCCATCGCCTGGTTGAAGGACCGGCAGATTTGCCGGGAACCGGGCGACTGGCAGGTCCAGCGCCCTGATCTGGCCGGAGGCGGCTGGGCATTTCAGTATGCCAATCCCTATTATCCCGATCTGGATGATACCGCAGCGGTCGCCTGGGCGCTGGCGCGGGCTGGGCGTCCCGAAGATCGGGACAGCATTGAACAAGCCGCCAACTGGCTGGCCGGGATGCAGTCCCGCAATGGCGGGTTTGGCGCTTATGATGTGGATAATACCCATTATTATCTCAATGAAATTCCCTTTGCCGATCACAAGGCGCTGCTGGACCCGCCCACCGCCGATGTGACCGGCAGAGTTGTGGCCTTTCTCGGCTATCTGGGCCGGGCCCGGGATCGGGATGTGCTGCGCCGGGCGGTTGCCTATCTGCTGCGTGAACAGGAATCCTCCGGGGCCTGGTTTGGTCGCTGGGGCACCAATTATATTTACGGCACCTGGTCGGTGCTGATGGCGCTGGGGGAATTGCAGGATCCTTCCCTGCAACCGGCCATGGACCGCGCCGCCGACTGGCTGCGGGCCATGCAGCAGGCCGATGGTGGCTGGGGCGAAAACAACGATTCCTACGCGGAGCCCGGGCTGGCCGGTGCCGGACAGGATTCTACGGCCGCCCAGACCGCCTGGGCCTGTCTGGGCCTGATGGCGGCCGGCGATAAGGGCTCGAGGGCGCTGCGGCGCGGAATTCACTGGTTGGAGACCCATCAGGATAGCCGTTCGGGCTGGCAGGATCCTTTTTTCAATGCCCCGGGTTTTCCCAAAGTGTTCTATCTCATTTACCACGGTTACAGTGTGTATTTTCCCCTTTGGGCCCTGGCCCGTTTCCGGAATCTGGGATGTCAGCCTCACGGATAGGCGTAGTGGTGGCTCTGGATGCCGAAGCCCAGACCCTTTATTCCGGCACCTTAAGCCATCAACGGGTGATTACGGTCAGTGATCAGCTCAGCATGGTGGTTTCGGGTATGGGGCCGCAGGCGGCAGGTCAGGCTGCCGAACAATTACTACAGTCTGGCGTCGCTGCTTTGCTCTCCTGGGGAACCGCCGGAGGGCTGAACCCGGATGGTCAGGCCGGAGATCTGCTGGTGCCGGAGCAGGTGGTCTGGAATGGACGCCATTGGCCGGTGGACCCGGCCTGGCGTATGACCCTCCTGCACCAGCTTTCTTCCCGGGTGCCGGGTGGTGACCTGTGTTCCGTGAGTGTGCCCTGTGCTTCCGTTGCGGCCAAGGCCGAGCTGCGGGCAGCCCATCCCGAATCCCGGGCGGTGGATATGGAAAGCGGGGCGATAGCCGAGTGCGCTGCCCGGGCGGATTTGCCCTTTCTGGTGGTACGCAGTGTGGTGGACCCTGCCAATCAGGCGCTACCTGTCAGCGCCACCCGGAGCGTGGATGCCTATGGACGGCCGCGCTGGCTGCCTTTGTTGGGGGGGCTGTTGCGCCATCCCGGTGACCTACCGGCCCTCATGGGGCTGGGCCGAGAAATGCAGGCGGCCTTGCAGAGTCTGCGCCGGGTCCAGCCTTATCTCGAAACAGCGAGGCCGTCATGAAAGCCCTGTTGACGGGCGCATCGGGTTTTGTGGGGGGAGCGGTGCTCCGGCGTCTGCTCGCCGAAGGTCTGGAGGTCCGGGTCTTATATCGTCCGGGGGCCGATACCAGCAATTGGGAAGGGCTGGATGTGGAGCCGTTTCCGGGGGATCTGGTGGATGGCCGGGCCCTGGATAAAGCCGTTGCCGGATGTTCCCTGGTTTTTCATGTGGCCGCCGATTATCGCCTGTGGGTACCCGATCCCCAGCCTATGTACGCCGCCAATGTGGAGGGGAGCGAACGGCTGGCCCGGGCGGCCCTGGATGCCGGGGTGGAACGTATCATCTATACCAGCAGCGTGGCGGTGCTCGGGCATTATGCGGATGGCCGGGTGGCTGACGAAGCCGCACCCTCCAGTCTGGAGGACATGATTGGTCATTACAAACGCTCCAAATTCCTGGCGGAGGAGACGCTGCACAAACTCTGTCAGAACGAAGCCGCGCCGATTGTGATTGTCAATCCTTCCACGCCCATCGGGCCTGCGGATCGCAAACCCACCCCGACTGGCCGGCTGGTGCGGGATGCCGCAGCTGGAAAAATGCCGGCTTATGTGGATACGGGCCTGAATGTGGTGCATGTGGATGATGTGGCCATGGGACACTGGCAGGCTTTTCTGCATGGTGAACCGGGGCAACGCTATATTCTCGGCGGCGATAATCTTTCCCTGCAGGCCATTCTGACCCGCATTGCCGGCCTCACCGGCAAGCGTTCGCCGCTGCTGCGCATTCCCCGCAAGATGCTCTATCCCCTGGCCTGGGCGGCCGAAGGGGTGGTGCGTCTGCGTGGTCAGGGTACGCCTCTGGTGACCCTGGATGAGCTGCGCATGGCGGCCCACAAAATGTACTTTTCCTCGCTGAAGGCCGAGGAGCACCTGCATTATGTGCATCGTCCTGCAGAAGAAGCCTTGCGCGATGCAGTCAGGTGGTTTGTCGACCATCATTATTTGTGATCATGATGGACGAGGTTCTGCTGGGACTGTTGTTGCTGCTGGCCCTGGCGGCCCTCAGTTATCAGCTTGTGGCCATGTGGACGTTGCGGGTCTGGCAACCGGTACTGACCGGGGCAGATAGCACTTCCCTGCCTGCTGCTCATGAAAAATTGCCTGCGCTGAGTCTGCTCAAACCCCTGCATGGCGATGATGGCCATTTGTATGCCTGCCTGCGCAGCTTTTGTCTGCAGGATTATCCCCGCTACGAGATTGTTGCCGGGGTGCAGGATGCCGGCGATGCGGCTATTGCCGTCGTGCAGCGCCTGCAGAGGGAGTTTCCCGGGGTCAATCTGCGCTGGGTACTGAGCGATGAAAAATTAGGGCGCAATCCCAAGGTCAACAACCTCGCAGGGATTCTCGGCGCATCTGCGCATGACTGGCTGTTGATCAGTGATGCCGACATTGTGGTCGGACCTCATTATCTGCGCCATCTCCAGCCGCCGCTGGCGGACCCGCACACCGGGGTGTTGACCTGCTTGTATCGGGGACTGCCCGAGTCCAATGGGGCTTCCCGATTACTGGCCAGTCAGATCAACAGCTTGTTTCTGCCTTCGGTGCTGGTTTCGGCGCGGTTGGGACCGAATATTTTCTGCGGGGGAGCGACCATGGCCCTGCATCGGTCCACCCTGGAGGCTTTGGGAGGGCTGGCAAAGCTGGCCGATCAATTGGCCGATGATTACTGGCTGGGGGCCAGTGCCCGCCAGTTGGGTAAAGCCACCATCCTCGCCGATTATGTGGTGGATACCCGGGTGCAGGAAGCCAGTTTTCGGGCGTTTTATCAGCATGCCTTGCGCTGGGCGCGCACTACCCGCAGTGTGCAGCCGCTGGGCTACAGTTTGGCTTTTTTCAGTTATCCTCTGCCGCTGGTGACGCTGCTGACCCCCGGACTCTTGCTGGGGGCGGGATACGGGGGGATCATACCGCTGGGTATGGTTCTCTTGTTGCGCCTCGTGTACCATAGGCAGATTATGCACAAACTCAGTGCAACAGATACTTGGGTAACAGCCCTGCTGGCAGATTTTTGCGGGCTGTGGATTTGGTTTCATGGACTCTTTGCCCGGCAGGTCGCCTGGCGAGGATCACAATTTAAGGTCAGTGCCGACGGACGTCTGGGCGGCCACGATGGAGCAAGATAATGACGATGAAAACCCTTTTCCTGCAGGCACCTTCTTTTGAAGGTTTTGACGGTGGTGCTGGTTCCCGTTACCAGGCCAAGCGGGAAATTCGTTCTTTCTGGTTTCCCACCTGGCTGGCCCAGCCTGCGGCAATGATTCCCGGCAGTCGCCTGCTCGACGCCCCGCCTGCTGACGTGAGTGTGGAGGAAACCCTGGAAGTGGCCGCTGCCTATGAATTGTGCATCATTCATACCAGCACACCTTCTTTTCCTTCGGATGTGCGCATGGCGGAGCTGCTCAAGGAGCACTATCCGAAAATGATGATCGGGATGGTCGGTGCCAAGGTGGCGGTCGAGCCTGACGAGTCCCTGCGCGAAGCAGGACTCGCCGTGGATTTTGTGGCCCGCGAAGAATTTGACTACACCCTCAAGGAAATCGCCGAAGGCCGTCCTCTGAGCGAGGTAGATGGGATCAATTACCGTGCCGGGGACGGGCAACTGATCCATAACCCCGACCGGGCCATGATTGAAGACATGGACGCCCTGCCTTTTGTGTCGGAAGTGTACAAGCGCGATCTGCATATTGAGGATTACTTCATCGGCTACCTCAAGCACCCTTATATTTCCTTTTATACGGGTCGGGGCTGTCGTTCCCAGTGTACTTTCTGCCTCTGGCCCCAGACTGTCGGCGGGCATCGTTACCGCACCCGCAGCGCCGCCAATGTCATTGAAGAAGTGCGCTACATCCAGAAAAACTTCCCCCAGGTCAAGGAAATTTTCTTTGACGATGATACCTTTACGGATGATCGTCCGCGCGCGGAAGAAATCGCCCGGGGTCTGGGCCAACTGGGAGTGACCTGGTCCTGCAATGCCAAGGCCAATGTCCCTTATGAAACCCTCAAGGTGTTGCGGGAAAATGGTCTGCGCCTGTTACTGGTAGGCTATGAGTCCGGTGACCAGCAGATTCTCAATAACATCAAAAAGGGCATCAAGGTGGAGGCAGCGCGCAAATTTACGGCGGACTGCCACAAATTGGGTATTGTCATCCATGGCACCTTCATTCTCGGTCTGCCCGGTGAAACCAAGGAAACTATCCAGAAAACCATCGAATTTGCCAAGGAAATCAATCCTCATACCATACAGGTGTCGCTGGCAGCCCCTTATCCAGGTACCTTTTTGTACAACCAGGCCAAGGAGCAGGGTTGGCTGACTGAAGAAGATGAAGCCCATCTGGTCAATGATCGGGGGGTGCAGATCAGTCCCATGAGTTATCCGCACCTGAATCATACGGAAATATTTGATTCCGTAGAAACCATGTACAAGCGTTTCTACTTCCGTGCCGGAAAAATTGCCGAAATCACGGGTGAAATGCTGAAAAGCACACAGATGATGAAGCGGCGTTTGCGGGAAGGCGTCGAATTTGTACGCTTCCTGCGGCAGCGCCACGGCTGAGGTGGGGCAGACACCCACTCGGCGGTTGATTCTCAACGCCGACGACTTCGGTCTTGATCTGGCGGTCAATGCGGCGGTGGAATCAGCATACCAGCAGGGTGTGCTGACCACCGCCAGTCTTATGGTGGCGGCTCCGGCGGCGGCAGATGCCATTCAGCGGGCCAAAAATCTTCCCGGCCTGGGCGTGGGCTTGCATCTGACTCTGGTCGATGGTGCGCCACTGCTGCCGGCGGAGCAGGTGCCCGATCTGGTGGATAGCAGCGGGCGTTTTGCGGCTGATTTATGGCGGCGCGGGGTGCGCTATTTTTTTCTGCCCAGGGTACGCCGCCAACTGGCTGCTGAAATCCGCGCACAATTTGCGTCCTTTGCCGACTCGGGCCTGGTTCTGGATCATGCCAATGCCCACAAACACCTGCATTTGCATCCCACCGTGTTGAGCCTGATGTTGGACATTGGCAGGGATTTTGCCCTGCGAGCGGTGCGGCTGCCCTGGGAATCTCTGGCACTGGCCAGATGTGGCGGGGCTCAGGGTTTTGCCCCGGCCTTCTGGGCTTTTTTTTTGCGACCCTGGCTGGCGAGAATGCGCAGACAACTGGACAAGCGTGGGCTGCTCTACAATGATCTGCTCTGTGGCCTGGATGCCACTGGCCACATGACCGAGCAGCGTTTGTTGCAGTTGCTAAAGTGCCTGCCCCGGCAAGGGTTGATCGAGATCTATTTTCATCCGGCGACGACACAGAGCCCGCTTTTGAAAAAGTTGATGCCGGACTATGAGCCCCGGGCGGAATATGCGGCATTATTAAGCCCCAAGGTCGGGGAGTACATGCGTGAACAGCAAATGATGAGAGGTCGATTCCGTGATTTCACCAGCGGCTGAACGTTTCCTGGGGCGCATGGGCCAAGCCATTGCCCATTTTATGGTGCAGGTGGTGGACTTTTCTGTGCGCCGCGCCCTTTGGGTGATAGTAACCTTGCTGCTTTGTACCCTGCTGGCGCTGTTTTATGCCTTCACCCATTTTTCGGTAGATACCAACACCAGTAACGCCTTGTCCCGGGATTTGCCCTTTCAGAAGCGGGAGCTGGCCTATCACAAGGTATTCTCCCAGGATCAACATACCATTGTGGTGGTATTGCAGGGTAAAAATCCCCAGAGTACGGCGGACGCGGTCAGTCGTCTGGAAGCCTGGCTCCGTGCTCGCCCCAAGGAATTCCATAGCGTGTATGTACCTGGCGGTGGGAGTTTTTTTGAAAAGAATGGCTTGCTGTATTTGTCACCGGAACAGGTGCGGGCATTTGCCAATCGGATTACCAATGCCCAGCCCCTCATCGCCCGGCTGTCGGCAGATCCCAGCCTTGCTGGCTTGAGTGACTTGTTAAGTCTGGCCATCAGCCAAAGATTGAGTAACGGCGTGCAATTGCCGGGAATGACGGCTATTTTCTCGGCTCTGGATGAAGCGGTGAAAGCGCAGCTGGACGGTAAAAATTACCAGATTTCCTGGAGTGAAATGATGGGCGGAGGACTGTCCAGGCTTGGTCCTGCCCAGCGTTTTGTCATCATCCAGCCCGCCATGAATTTCCAGTCTCTGCAGCCGGCTGGCGCGGCCATCCATGCTTTGCGTGATGGCCTGCAGAGTTTGCAACTCAATTCTGCTCATGGCCTGAGTGTCGGGATCACCGGCGGAGCAGTGCTGGATGCGGAACAGCTTAAAACCGTCAGTCAGGGGGCAGGTGAGTCTCTGGCCTTGACCCTGGGGCTTGAAATTATATTGCTGAGCATCGCCCTGCGCTCGGTCAGGCTGGTGACGGGGGTGCTTATTGGTCTGATCTCCGGTATTATTTTGACCACCGCCTGGGCCTTGTTTTTTATTGGTCCTTTTAATCTTATCTCCGTGGCTTTTGCGATTTTGTTTATTGGTCTCGGGGTGGATTTTGGCATTCAGTTTTGTCTACGCTATCGCGAAGAACTGTTCAACGGTGCGGTGCACCGAATAGCCATGCACCGGGTCACCCAGGGAATGGGCACGGCTTTGGGACTGGCTGCCGTGGCGGCGGCCCTCAGCTTTTACGCCTTTGTGCCCACCAGCTATGCCGGCATTGTTGATCTGGGTTTGATTTCCGGGACCAGCATGCTCATTGCCCTCTTGCTGACCCTGACTTTCTTGCCAGCTTATCTGACCCTCTGGCCCATTGCTGTCAAGGGATCACACAATGGGGCTTATTATCCCCATTTCCGGGTGATTCCCACTCTGGTGAAGCATCCGATCCATCGTTATGCCTACTGGATTCTGGGGTTGGTCGCGGTGCTGGCCCTTGGTGCGATTCCTCTGGCTTTGCGTGCCAGTTTTGATTTCAATCCGTTACACATGATCGATCAGCATGCCGAAGGGGTGAAGGTTTTTGAGAAGCTCCTGGCCAATCCGGACACGGCTCCTTACCGGATGGAAGTTCTCGCCCCCGATCTGGCGGCTGCGCAGGCTGTGGCGCATCGCGTCGAACAATTGCCGACGGTCGCCCGGGCATTGACTCTGCAAAGTTATATTCCCGGGAAGCAAAGGGAAAAGCTGGCAATCTTACAGAATCTGCAAATTGTGGTGCCGCCTTTTTCGCTGATGATGCCGACGGCACTGACTCCACCTGCAGCTGACACTAATAAAAAACTCGACAAACTGGTCAAGGATTTGCGGGCGCTAGCCAGTAAAGATGGTCCTGGTTCTAAGGACGGCAAAGTGGCTGCGCAGTTGGCTGATCATCTGCAACAGTTTTTGCAGCGGGACGGAAATCAACCTCAAGCCATCAACACGCTGCAAAACAGGGTGATGGGCACCTTGCCCGGCGAGTTGAAAGAGCTGGGGATGGCCTTGATGGCCGGACCGGTGACGCTGAAAACTTTGCCGGCGGCACTTCGGGAGCGTTACCTGGGTCCTTCCGGGCAGGCGCGGGTAGAGATTTTTCCCAAAGCAGACCTTAGCAATAATGCGGCCATGTATGATTTTGTAAAAAGTGTCCTCAAGGTAGAACCCCGGGCGGTCGGAACTCCGGTGATGCTGGTGCAGGGTGGCGAAGCCGTACTTGATGCTTTTCAGGAGGCCACCTATATTGCCCTCGGAAGCATCAGTGTTTTGTTATTGCTGGCCTTGCGGCGCTATCGCGATGTACTGCTGATTATGATTCCCCTGTTGCTGGCGGCGCTATTTACGGTAGCGGCCATGAGTTTGCTGGGATTGAGTTTCAACCTGGGGAATATCATCGTCCTGCCCTTGCTCATTGGTCTGGGAGTGGCTTTTGCCATTTATCTCGTGGTGCGCTGGCGGAATGGGGTAGACGTAGCGCACCTGCTGGGAACGTCGACACCGCTGGCAGTGTTTTTCAGCGGGCTGACCACCCTCAGCGCTTTCGGCAGTATGGCTATTTCCCGTGATCCGGGCATGGCCAGTCTCGGAGAAGCCCTGAGTCTGGCCCTGGCTATAGTGCTCTTGTGCATTTTGATTATTTTGCCGACGCTGATGCTGCTCTTTACCCCTTCTCCCCGTGAAGAGGGGATTGAACAGGATGAAGGGAGTTAGACCGTGAAGCAGGCGGCTGTCATTTTGCTCTCCGGGTTATTGGGCCTGGGCCTCAGTGTTTACCTGGTGCTCAATGCCGGGCTTGCCGAAATCATGGCCCTGTTGGCCGTGGCTGGCTGGAGCCTCTTGTGGCTGCTGCCCTTTCATCTGCTACCGGTGGCGCTCGATACCCTGAGCTGGAAATGGTTGCTCAGGGATGAGGCTCGTGCCCGCTTTGGATTCTTGCTATGGGTAGCTTTACTGCGTGAATCAGTTAATGGCCTATTGCCGGTTGCCCGTGTCGGTGGGGAACTGCTGGGTATCCGTCTGCTTGCGCAATACGGATTATCTCCTTATGTGGCGGGAGCCAGTATCATGGTAGAACTGACTCTGACTCTGTTGAGTCAGGCTCTGTTTACCGTGCTGGGCATTGTCGTCCTGATGTTTGCGGTCAGTAATCACATCCTGGTTCTGGAAGTGCTTGGCATGTTGTTTCTGTCATTGCCGGTGTTGAGTATTTTTTACTGGTTGCAAAAGCACAAGGGATTGTTCTGCTTGTTGCAGGAGATCAGTAAAAAAATACTGGGTGGTTATGACCTTTTGGGGAGTATCGCTGACCCGGCGTTGCTGGATGCTGAAATCCGGACCTTATATGGCAGGGGGTGGTCGTTGCTGGTCGCTAATTTCTGGCAACTGGCGGGTTTTTTTGCCGGAACCGTTGAAGTGTGTCTCACTTTCTGGTTGCTGCATCATCCCATCCCTCTCTGGTCGGCCTTGCTCCTGGAGAGCCTGGGACAAGCCTTGCGCAGTGCCGCCTTTCTGGTTCCCGGTGGTGTTGGTATTCAGGAGGGAGGCATTGTGCTGTTAGGCAGTCTCATGGGCATCGGGCCGGACCTGGCCCTGGCCTATGCCTTGGCGCGGCGCTTGCGTGAACTGTTCCTGGGTATTCCGGTGCTCTTGTCATGGTCCATATCAGAGGGTCATTATATGCGCCGGCGATGGTTAAGGATTCCAAGTAGTGAAGAGGGGGTTTCATGACAGCAGTAGCCTTAGAACTGGGTTCTGAGCAGCATCGGGATTTGTTTTGCCAGTTCATGCATGACACGCATGTGCATTTTGATCCCAAAAACATGCCCTGGCCGGAGCTCGATGCGGCTGCAGAACAGCGGGTCAAGTCCCTGCCTTTCTGGGGCGAGGCGGTGGCGACGGAAAGTGTGACTGCACGCATGGTCCAGAGTATGGCCGAGCGGGAAACAGATCCGGTGGTGCGGGCTGCGGTGGCCCTGGATGGTCGTGAGGAACAGCGTCATTCGGAACTGCTTCAGGCGTTGGTCAAGCATTACCATATCCAGATTCCGCCAGCTCCACCGCCACCGCCCCTGCGTGATCCTTACTGGGAGTTTCTATACACAGGCTATGGAGAATGCCTGGATTCCTATTTTGCCTTTGGATTGTTTGCTGCCGCCAAAAAATCCGGGTTTTTCCCTCCAGATCTAGTGGATATATTTGAACCGGTGATGCAGGAAGAAGCCCGGCACATTATTTTTTTCATCAACTGGTTGAAATGGCACCGTCGCCGCCTCCCTTTCTGGAAAAAAATCGTGCTTGAATATCAGCGTATTCAGGTGATTGCCATGCAGGCCTGGGCGCGTATTCAGACGGCGCGAGGCATGAATGATCATCAGGAAGAAAACTTCACCATGACCGGTCATGAGCAGGTCAGTAGCGATATCAACCTGACCCAGTTGTTGGCATTATGCCGGGCTGAAAACGAGCGACGTTTTGCCGCTTATGATGCCCGTCTGCTCCGCCCGAAACTGGCGCCGCGAATCGCCAACATCCTGTTTTTCTTTCTTTCGCGCGGGAAAACGGCCTAGTTTCTGTTGCGCTTGTCCCACATACGCTTTGGTATGTTATACTTGTTGTAATTGTGCGGTTTATTGTTCACCGGCTTCTAGGGCCGTCAGGCGGGGGTGTTAATATTATGGGTGTTCCTTTGATTCAGAGCTATAAGGTTGGCCGCTACATCATTTCGCAAAAATTGCGGGGGCGTAAGCGTTATCCTTTGGTGCTGATGCTGGAGCCGCTGTTTCGCTGCAATCTGGCTTGTGCCGGTTGTGGAAAAATTGATTATCCCGACGATGTGCTCGATAAACGCCTGTCTGTGGAAGAATGCATTGGTGCTGCCGAAGAGTGTGGTGCTCCCATTATTTCCATTGCCGGTGGTGAGCCCCTGATTCACAAGGATATGCCGGAAGTCGTCAAAGGCCTGGTCGAACGCAAACGCTTCGTTTACCTGTGCACCAACGCGCTGCTCCTGAAAAAGCGGATGAATGATTATGTACCTTCTCCTTATCTGACTTTTTCGGTGCATCTGGATGGGAACGAACATCGCCATGATGATTCTGTTTGTCAGCCGGGTACCTACCAGCGTGCGGCAGCAGCCATCCGTGAAGCGGTCGAAAAAGGCTTTCGGGTGACGGTGAACTGCACGCTGTTCCAGGGCGAAGGCGCCGAAGAAGTGGCCAACTTTCTCGATGATTGTAAAGCCCTGGGCGTTGAAGGCGTGACTATTTCTCCCGGATTCAACTATGAGCGTGCTCCCCAGCAGGAAGTGTTCATTCAACGCCGGGCCTCCCGGCAATTGTTCCGGGATATTTTCCGGATCGGTAAAGAACGCAAAGCCAAATGGACCTTCAATCAGTCCAGTTTGTTCCTGGATTTTCTGGCTGGTAACCAGAACTACCAATGTACACCCTGGGGCAATCCTACCCGCAATATTTTTGGCTGGCAGAAACCCTGCTATCTGCTGGTCAGTGAAGGCTATGCCCAAACCTACAAGGAAATGATGGATACAACGCCCTGGGATCAGTACGGCGTAGGGGTGAACCGTAAGTGCGATCAGTGTCAGGTGCATTCGGGTTTTGAGCCGACGGCGGTCAATGATACCTTTGCCCACCCTTTGCGCGCCCTGAAAGTGGCCTTGCGTGGGCCGCGCACGGAAGGCCCGATGGCACCGGATATGCCGACCATGCCACCCTCACAGGGACCCAATCATCCCGTATTTCCGCTGCGGGTGGAACGATAAGTAAAGACTGTTGGTCTTATGCTTAGGCTCTAAAAGGGGATTTTTATGCGATTAAAAAAAGCAGTGCTGCTTTCGACCGTTTTGGCTTTGTCCATGGTTCCAGTATTGCCCGCCTGGGCGGGTACAGCGGCTGCGGCTTCCGCCAGTGCCGCCGCCACCAAGGCGATGACCCCACAAGCTACCATAGATTCGCTGGATGCTGCCTTGCTGAAGGCCATGCAGGGGGGCAGTAAAATCGGCTATCATGGCCGCTATGCCATTGTTTCTCCGGTTGTGCGTCAGGTCTATGATTTTCCCCGAATAGCCAGCCTGACCTTGGGTGATTACTGGACCAAGCTGAGTCCAGCGCAACAGAAAACCTTTGTGGATTTATTGGCGGAATATACGGCAGCTACTTATGCCGCCCGCTTCGATAGTTATGCAGGGGAGCATTTTGCGGTGGTGAGCAGTCAAGCCATGCAACCGGGTACGGAAGGCGTATTCAGTACCTTGACCATGCACAATGGTAAGGTGCATCGCTTTGACTATTTGCTGCAGCAGCACGATGGACAATGGCGTATCGTCAATGTCGTGGCAGATGGAGTGAGTGACTTGTCCCTGAAGCGTGCGGAATATATGGAGGCTATCAAAAGCAAAGGGTTCCCTGTGTTGGTAGCCCATTTGAAAGCACAAATTGCCAGCTACGCCAACGGTAAGTCCTGATGACGCAGTGGCGTTTTCTGTGGAGCGCTGCTTTTGCCGGTTCGGTGTTGGCATTGTCGGGCTGTGCCACAGTGCATGGTCCGGGACAGGAAGCAGCGACGCCGAGCCGGCCCCCGCTACAGACCTTCAATCATACCATGTTCCACTTGAACATGGGGCTTTATGATTATGTGCTGGAGCCTGTTTCTACAGGATACAAGGCGGTCACCCCGGGCTTTGTGCGGACCGGAGTCAGTAACGTTTTTTCCAATGTCGGCATGCCCTATATTTTTATCAATGACTTTTTGCAGGGGCGGGTGCAGCAGGGCATGGAGGATATGAGCCGTTTTCTGGTGAATTCCGTGTTTGGTCTGGGTGGTTTATTTGATGTGGCCGACCGGCTGGATCTCCCCATGCACGATAACAGCCTCGGCGTGACTCTGGGCGTATGGGGCGTGCCCCAGGGCCCCTATCTGGTTTTGCCCTTTTATGGCCCCAGCTCCCTGCGTAGTCTGCCCGGCCTCGCCATGGTCATGTTTACGGGTCCGGCGTATTATGTCACTAGTACACCTGCCCAATATGCCCTGACCGGGATGGGAATCATCAATACCGGTTATGTGGATGGGCCAAAAATCCGTATGGTTCAGGAAGCGGTGGATCCCTACCAGTTCATGCGCAATGCCTGGGAGCAGCATGAACAATATTTGATCAGTGGCGGGGTGGTCAGTAAAAGCCAGTTGCTGGAGGGCTTGTCCTTGCCTCCGGCGGCTGCGTCAGCAGGGTCGCCCGCCGCCAGCGAATCTTCTCCTCAGAAAAAAGGAAAGCGTTAATATGGCTTTTGATCAGGATGCGGTGCGTCGGACCGCGCATCTGGCACGCATCGCCTTACCTCAGGAGGAGGTGCCTGCGGTGGCCGGACAGCTGGAAAAAATCATGGCACTGGTGGAAGAATTGCGGGCCATTCCTACGGAGGGTGTCATCCCCATGGCCCATCCCCTGGATCTGGAGCAAGCACTGCGGCCAGATCAGGTAGCCAACCAGGATGCCCGTCAACGCCTGATGGCCAACGCCCCCGCCGCCGAGCATGGGCTATTTCTCGTCCCTAAAGTCATCGAATAAGAGGAGTCGGACTTGGACCTCCACCATTTTTCCCTACGCCAACTCCGCGAGGGCCTGCACAAAAAAGACTTCTCCGCCCGTGAGTTGGCCGAAACGCTCCTGCAGCGTATTCATACCCTGAATCCGCAGCTCAATGCGTTTATTACGGTAGCGGAAGCCACCGCATTGGCATCTGCCACCGAGGCCGATGCCCGTCTGGCCAAAGGCGAAAGTGGTCCTTTACTGGGCCTGCCCATGGCCCACAAGGATATTTTTTGCACGGCCGATTTACCCACCACCTGCGGTTCCAAAATGCTGGAAAACTTTGTCGCCCCCTATAGTGCGACGGTTGTCGAGCGCTTGGCTGCGGCAGGGATGGTGATGCTGGGCAAGCTGAACATGGATGAATTTGCCATGGGCTCTTCCAATGAAACCAGTTATTTCGGCCCGGTGCATAATCCCTGGAATGTGGATATGGTGCCCGGTGGTTCTTCCGGTGGATCAGCGGCGGCGGTGGCGGCGGGATTAGTGCCGGTGGCGACGGGTACGGACACGGGTGGATCCATTCGTCAACCTGCCGCCTTGTGTGGCATTACCGGAATCAAGCCGACTTACGGCCGGGTTTCCCGTTTTGGCATGATCGCCTTTGCCTCCAGTCTTGATCAGGGCGGACCGATGGCCCGTTCTGCGGAAGATTGTGCCTTGCTGCTGGATGCCATGGCCGCCCATGATCCTCGGGATTCCACCAGTCATCCGGCGGCTGCCAGTGACTTCTTGCGTGGTCTGGATCGTCCTCTGCAGGGTTTGCGGGTGGGTGTTCCCGAAGAGTTTTTTGGTGAGGGGCTGGATCCGGAGGTGGCTGCCGCCGTGCAGGCCGGGATTGATCAGTTGGCCAAACTGGGGGCAAGCATTCAGTCCATTCGTCTCCCCAATAACCCTCATGCCGTCAGCACCTATTACGTGTTGGCGCCGGCGGAAGCCTCCAGCAACCTGTCGCGTTTTGACGGGGTACGCTATACCCATCGCAGTCATGCAGTGGAAAATCTGGATGACCTCTACCGCAAAAGTCGCTACGAAGGGTTTGGCGCAGAAGTCCGGCGCCGTATTCTGGTGGGAGCCTATGTGCTTTCCGCCGGCTATTACGACGCCTATTATCTCAAAGCTCAGCAGGTGCGCAGCCTGATTCGTGAGGATTTTCGCCGGGCTTTTGCCGAAGTGGATGTGATTGTCGGACCGACCACTCCGGGCCCCGCTTTTGGTCTGGGGGCCAAAAATGCCGATCCAGTATCCATGTATCTCGCCGATATTTATACCATTGCCGTGAATCTGGCGGGGATCCCGGCGTTGAGCATGCCGTGTGGATTTACCCGCTCCGGACTGCCCATCGGCATGCAGTTGATGGGGGATTATTTTGCGGACGATCTCCTGCTCAATGTGGCACATCGCTATCAACAAGAAACCGACTGGCATCTTGCGCGACCGAACTTGCAGACGGGGGAGGCATGAATATGGATTGGGAAGTGGTGATAGGCCTCGAAGTCCATGCCCAACTGAATACAGCCACCAAAATCTTTTGTGGATGTTCTACGGCTTTTGGCGCAGAGCCTAACAGTCATACCTGTCCGGTTTGTCTGGCCATGCCCGGCGCCTTGCCGGTGTTGAATGCTGCTGCGGTGGACAAGGCGATTGCCCTGGGACTGGCTATTGGTGCACAGCTCAACCGGAAGAGTATATTTGCCCGCAAAAATTATTTTTATCCGGATTTGCCCAAGGGCTATCAGATCAGTCAGTACGAGCTACCCGTGGTCGGACGGGGGCAGTTGACGGTACAGATGGGCGATGGCATCGAAAAAGTCATCGGGGTTACCCGAGCCCATCTGGAAGAAGATGCCGGCAAGTCCTTGCATGAGGCTTTTGTGGGGCAATCGGGCATTGATCTGAATCGTGCCGGGACGCCCTTGCTGGAAATTGTCTCCGAGCCAGATATGCGGTCGTCGGCGGAAGCTGTGGCCTACCTGAAAAAACTGCATGCTTTGGTGCGTTACCTGGAGATTTGTGACGGGAACATGCAGGAAGGCTCCTTCCGCTGTGATGCCAATGTTTCCTTGCGCCGTCCCGGTGCGCCTTTCGGGACCCGGGCGGAAATCAAAAATCTCAACTCGTTCCGCTTTCTGGAAAAAGCCATTGAGTACGAAATCCTGCGGCAGAAGGATATTCTTGAAAGTGGTGGCAGCATAGTTCAGGAAACCCGCCTTTATGATGCCAATCGCGATGAAACCCGCTCCATGCGTAGTAAGGAGGAAGCCAACGATTATCGCTACTTCCCCGATCCGGATTTGTTGCCGCTGGTGCTGGATGAAGCCCGCATTGAAAAAGTGCGGCAGGGTTTGCCGGAATTACCCGATGCCAAACGCGAGCGTTTCATGCAGCAGTATCAATTATCCGCCTATGACGCCGGCGTGTTGACGGCGGGGCGGGATCTGGCGGATTACTACGAAGTGGTGGCGGATGGTGTGGAAGGTAAGCTCGCCGCTAACTGGGTCATGGGTGATTTGTTGGGCGCTCTGAACAAGGCGGGTGTCGAGATTCAGGACTGTCCTGTGCCTGCGGAGAAACTGCGTTTGCTGGTGCAGCGTATTGAAGATAAAACCATTTCCGGGAAAATTGCCAAGGATATTTTCGAGGAAATTTTCCATCAGGGTGGTGAAGTGGATGCCATCATTGATAGTCGTGGCTTACGGCAGATTACGGACGTGACCGCTATTGCCGCGATGGTGGATGCGATTATCGCGGCCAATCCCCAACAGGTGGCGGGTTTCCGGGCAGGAAAAGATAAATTGCTGGGCTTTTTTGTGGGGCAGGTGATGAAAGCCAGCCAAGGCAAGGCCAATCCGGATCAGGTCAATGCCTTGTTGCTGGAGCGCCTTCAGAAAGCAGATTGAGGTGTGGCCGGGAGATCCTCCGTTCAACCAAAAGGGCGCCTGTTGCAGGCGCCCTTTTCAGTATCGTGAATCAGTATGTTCAGGAAGCCGGAACGGTAGCAGGCACTTCCTTGACCAGCTTCAGGAATTCAGAAAAAGGTCCCATGTTTTCCATGGCTTCCATTTTTGGACCCTTGAAGTTCAGACGACCAAACATCATGGCCATCATGGGTGAACCCATGTGATGCCAGTCGTGGGTGGTTGCCCACATTTTGTAGTCGTAGTTGTAGTTGAGGTCGGAAACCTTGATCGCGCCGCCATAGGTACATTCGGCCTTGCCATCCTTGGCGGCAATTTCAAGCTGAATGGGAGGGATGCTTTTCATGCTGGAGTCAGAAACTTCCATGACTTTATAACCCTTGCCACCGTTGTTTTTGATCCAGGCGCCGGCGAGTTTTTCGGTCAAGGTCGGGTTGTTATTCCAGGCGGTGCAAAGCTCCTTGGCCCAGGCCGGGGACATGAAAGCGGGTGTTGTAGCGGCGCTTGCGGCGCTGCTATCTGTCGCAGCGGCGCTGGAATCTGCAGCCATTGCCATTGTTGAACCTGCGAGACCCAGTCCCAGAATAGCCATCATCGTCATTTTTTTAAACATCGACCTCTCCTCCGCCATATGATTGCAGCGCTCCCAGTGAGCGTTACTGGAGTATAGACCGATTTCTGTCAGCAGGAACCAAGGTATTTTTAATTTGGTGATAAACAAGTAGAAATTCAGTATATAAGGATATTTTGGATTTTTAGCCTTTTCTGCAATGGCATTTCTGCCATTCACATTTTTATGGGCTTTGGGTACACTCCTCCAGCACGGAGGTGTGGCAGAGCGGTTGAATGCACCGGTCTTGAAAACCGGCAGGGGTTTACGCCCCTCGTGAGTTCGAATCTCACCGCCTCCGCCAAAAAATATAATTAGTTAAATGATATATAACGTATTTATTTTCTGCATTTTTCTCTGGTCTGACATTTGGTCTTACCCGCCCACTTCAGAATACTGAAGCGCCCTGGTGGGTTGATCCACACGTGGCGCATGATAAGGTTCCTCATCGTACAAGTGGGTAGCCTGAGATCCAATTTACCCAGGATCAGGTAGGCTGCGGGCTATCCTGGCGCGCATCTGCTGTATTTTCCCATCATGACGGTACCTGAACGAGTACTTTCACCAGTCCTTGCCTGACCTTAGTGTCCGGGATACGATACACACAAGGAGGTGTATGTCATGCGAACCAACATTGTCCTGAACGATCAGCTGGTGGCAGAGGCCATGCGTCTGGGCCGGGTAGCAACCAAAAAGGAGATTGTCGACCAGGCCTTGCGCGAGTTTGTAGCCAGGCGGCGGCAGCGTGAGATTCTGGATCTGGTGGGCGAGCCGTTGTTTGCCCCGGACTATGATGTTTTGGCCGTGCGGGCCGGGATGCATCGTGACCCTGGTTGACACCTCGGTCTGGATCGCCCTGCTGCGCGGACGCTCAGGGGAAACGGTGGCGCACTTGCGCCAACTCTTGCTGGATGGAGATGCGACGCTGGCTCCAGTCATCGTCCAGGAGCTGTTGCAAGGCGCCGCTTCGCCGGAGCAGTTGGAGAAACTGCGCGCCCACTTTCTGGCACTGCCCTTGCTGATGCCCCGCGATTTGGCGGGTTTTCATGCCGCCGCAGGCGAATTATATGCCCGTTGCCGTTGGGCGGGCATTACCCCGCGTAGTCCCCACGATTGCCTGATTGCCCAGACCGCCATCGAGCACGCCGTACCTTTACTGCAAGATGACCAGGATTTTGTGCGCATTGCGAGCATCGAACCCCGACTGATGCTGTAATGCGCTGCACGCTCAGGCTGCGCTCTCAGAGGTAGCAGACACAACATGAGACGAATCACCATCCGGAAAATGGCCTGAATATATGTTGGCGCCTGATTTTGCCTATGAAGTCACAGTAATGTTTCAAATTTTCAGGAATAATTAGCCGTAGGCTGCCAAAACGCAAGGGCCGATTGTGGGCGCCTTGCTGCTAACGGGTTATGGGGCTGGCGACGGGTATGCTGGTACTTTGTGGAGGAATGCTGGGCGGACTTTCAGTGACTGTCACGCAAGGCTTTTTCTATGACCTGGCGCAATTTATCGGGTTTTTTAGACGAAGCATAGCGGCCGATGATCTTGCCCTTGCGGTCCAGCAAAAATTTGCTGAAATTCCAGCGAATCTTAGGGCCTAGGAGTCCCGGGCGGGATTTGCTCAGCCATTGATAAAGCGGATGAGCGAATGGTCCGTTGACGTCAATTTTTTCAAACAGTGGGAATTGCACATCAAAACGCTGGGTGCAAAATTGCAGAATGCTGGAGTTATCCCCTGGCTCCTGATGTCCGAATTGGTCGCAGGGAAAGGCCAGTATCGTAAATCCCCGGGGTGCGTAATCATGGTACAAGGCATTCAAACCCGCATACTGTGGCGTAAAACCGCAGGCACTGGCAGTGTTGACAATTAAAACCACTTTTTCCTGAAATTGAGAAAAGGGGATTATCTCGCCACTGATGCTCCTTCCTTGCATGACATAAAATTCGCTCATTGTGGTGCTCTGCTCCAGATCGAAACTCCTGAATTTCTGCTTATTGAATGGCTTCTATACTGCCTTCCAAAAAACGCGCCAGGCTCTGCGCATGTTCGGCGTCAGTGAAAATGAACGCAAAGCCCAGCAGGGCAAATCCTTTGCCGGGCACGCTGACACTGTCGGAATTTTCAGGATCCTGGGTGATGAGTGCCGAGCGCCGCAATTCTGCCTGACCTCTCCACCGCTCATGGTCAGATTTGAGCAGAATGATATCTCCCTGTTCGTGCAGGCGCAGATCCAGGCTGCCGTCATCATAGGCGGCCATATGCATTCCCCCCAGAAATCCTCCATAACTGATGTCCATGACCTGTCCGTAAATGGGTTCATTGCTTTGTGGATTACTCCAGAAAGCGGTGATATTGACCTTGAGGCCAAAGCGTTCATTTTTTCTGGTATTACGCATCCATAATTGTTTGGGGTAATCAATATGCATACCAGAAGCATCCATCAAGCGGATGGTGGAGAGAAAACCCAGAGACTGGTCTTGGCCGTAGTACACGCAAAGGGCTTTCTCCCCGATTTGACCGGTCAGCATACGGGGTTCATCCGCTGTGATCAGTATGGAGTTGGCCGTCATTTTGCTCAGCAGGATCTGATGGGTAAGGGCGCTCTGTTCGCGAAAGAGGGTCAGACGCTTTTTCTGCAGACGTAAATCTATCAGCAATTCCGGGATGTCTTCGGCATCTACCTGGGTCCAGGAAAGAAACAGTTCCTGCGCATGCTCGTAAAGTGGTTTTTTGATCATGATAGACCCTTTTCTCGGGGCTTTCAGCATATCATGATTTGCAGATTTGGCTACTTAATGAATATGAATTCAGTAATATAAATACTAAATAATATTCTATTTATCCACTTTTAATGAATACGGATGTTCCATAGATTTTTTATTGTTGTTCTACAGTAGATAGTAATGTATATATCGCATAACACTATCCAATAACAATGAGATCAGAAGGTTATTGTCGACCCAATGGATTTTTAACCGTCTGATAACTTGGATGAATGCCGTATTTTAGCTGTAAAAGTTCAGTACCATTTTCTAATAAATAGCGCATTAAAGGAGAGGTACATATGTTGAAGAAAGCCAAGCCAGGTCATTGGCGTTATTTAGCGCTCGCGCCACTGCTACTGTTGTTGAATGGCTGCGCAAAACATTCTGCCTGGTGGATATTCAATCCCCAGGGGGTTGGAGCCAAAGCCAGTTATGATTACATGATGATTGATGTAGTGGTGATGCTGAGTATTGTTGGCATCACGGCGCTACTGATTGTCTGGTTCATGTGGAAGTATCACAAAGGCAAAAATCGCGGGAGTTATGACGGTAAGTGGGAGCATTCCAACAAGCTGGAAGTGGCTTTTTGGGGTATTCCTATAGCGGCCGTAGCGTTTCTGTCCTGGGCGGTAGCCGTACATGGCAGTTTTGCCGTTAATCCTTACAATCCTACGGTCATTACCCAGCATATGAAACCCAAAGGTGATCCTATCGATATTGATGTCATCGCTACGGATTGGCAGTGGTTATTCATTTACCCCCAGTTTCATAACATGGCTGTCGCCAATGAACTGGTGGTGCCTGCGCATACGCCGGTATTTTTTAAGCTGACTTCTACGGCAGTGACGACTGATTTTTTTGTACCGCAACTGGTGGGCATGATTGATGTCATGCCGGGTATGCGCACCAAGGATGCGCTGGAAAGTAGTCATCTTGGTACCTATCAGGGAATCGCTGCCGATTATTGCGGGGCCGGAATGTCCTGGATGCTCTTCAAAACCCACGTAGTCAGCATGGCTGATTTCCAGCATTGGGCCAAAGGGGTCGAAAGCAGCCCCAATACCATGGACTATGCACAATTCAATCGTTTCGCCGAACCCTACATTAATGTTCACAATAAAACCCCTGTTTACGGGCATGTGGAAAAAGGCCTTTTTAACCATCTGTTACTCGAAGTCATGAATGGAAAGAAGTGGCCATTGCCCATGTTTATGACAGAAAACATGTTCCACTACTTAAAGTTACAGGCGGCTGAACATCGTGCCTGAGATAAACTGAGCTGCATTGGAGAACTGCTATGCTGGTTAATTTACCTGGACCATGGAGTCCACTTCTGGGACGTCTCGCGCTGTCTGAGATTCCTTATACCAATCCCATACTGGCGCCCTTGTTTGTGATTATTGTACTCGCGGGTATTGCTCTGGTGGTAGGTATTACCTATTACGGTAAATGGGGATATCTCTGGAAAGAATGGTTTACCACTGTAGATCACAAGAAGTTGGGCATCATGTATATCATTCTCGGTTTAATCATGTTGTTCCGGGGATTTATTGACGGCTTGATGATGCGCACCCAGCAAATGCTGGCCGTGGGTTCCGGACATAATGGTATGCCGCTGATGGGGGCTATTCATGGTTATCTGGCGCCCTTTCACTTTGGGCAGATTTACAGTGCCCATGGATTGATCATGATTTTGCTGGCCGCGACCCCGTTGCTGGTCGGAATCATGAATATCATTGTGCCCTTGCAAATCGGGGCTCGGGATATGGCCTATCCCTACCTTAATGCCCTGGGTTTGTGGATTACCGCAGCTGCTGTATTTCTGATCATGATCTCCCTGTTTGTAGGGGATTTTTCCCATAATGGCTGGTTTGGCTATGCGCCGATTTTCGAGTTGGCCTATAGCCCGGGTGTGGGTGTGGACTACTGGATATGGACCCTGGAACTGGTGGCACTGGGCACGACCTTGGGAAGTATCAATTTTCTGGCAACGGTAGTGAAAATGCGGGCACCCGGAGTGACCTGGACGCGCCTGCCGGTTTTTACCTGGACAGCGGTTTCCGCCAATATTATTGCCTTGACCTCTTTCCCCTGTCTGCAGGTGGCCCTGGCTTTGGTCGGCGCTGATCGGTATCTGGGAACCCATTTTTTCACGGCCGGGTTTGGTGGTAATTTGATGCTCTATACCAACCTGTTCTGGCTGTGGGGTCATCCCGAAGTGTATTTCGTGATCTTGCCGGCTTTCGGCATGATTTCAGAAGTGATCCCCACTTTTTCCGAAAAACCCATTTTTGGTTATATCACCATGGTACTGGCTTCTTTTGCCATTGCCGGGGTGTCCTGGATTGTCTGGTTACATCACTTTTTTACCATGGGTATGGGGCCTTATGTCAGTACCGAGTTCAGTGTGGCGACCATGCTGGTAGGTATCCCGACGGGAGTGAAAGTGTTTAACTGGACTTTCACTATGTATCGTGGACGACTGACGTTTTCCTCAGCCATGATCTGGTCCATTGGCGCGCTTTTTCTGCTCTTGATTGGTGGTTTGACCGGCATGATGTTATCCATTCCGGCCATCAATTATATGGTTCATAACAGTGTATTTGTGGTGGCCCATTTCCATATGATGCTGCTGTGTATTGTGTATGCCGTGTTCAGTGCCATTATTTTCTGGTTTCCCAAAGTGTTTGGTTTCAAACTCAATGAAGCCTGGGGAAAAATCATGTTCTGGTTGTTTAGCGCGGGAACATTTCTGGTGTTTTTCCCCATGTTCATGCTCGGTTTCATGGGTGAAACCCGGCGTCTGGATTGGCCGTTCAATCTGCAGTGGGCCCCCTGGTTCGATATTCAGGAGGTGGGCATTGCGGTGTATGTGCTTTCAGTACTGGCATTTCTCTGGTTGATTTATGTCAGTATTCGGGATCGCGCGGAAAATCGCGTGGGTGCAGATGCCTGGGGTACTTCCCGCAGTCTGGAATGGATTACCGACTCTCCGGTGCCTTTCTACAACTTCGCTATGGTTCCGCATGTGAATCATCGCGACGAAGCAGCCTGGCGGCGTGAACATGGATTTTCCGATAAACGTCCGGAGAAATTTGCGGCTATTCATATGCCCAACAACACCCCGGTGGCGATTGTGATCGGCGCGCTGACTTTTGTGATCGGTTTTGGCCTGACCTGGCGGATATGGTGGCTGACCGTGTTGGCTTTGGTGGTGACGGTGCTGGTCATGATTTATCGCTCGGGTAAGGGCGATCCCGGTTACATCATTACAGCGGAAGAAATGGAGAAAATGGATCGTGAATCCCGGCAGAAAATGGATGACGGTCATGCACCTCTTCCCAAGGGCGGTGGTTATACCGGTGGTACGGTAACGGCCTATTCTGCTGAAGTGGGTGATACAGGAACACAGCGTACTCCACCGGGAAATTCACAGCCCTGGTCTTGAGTAGACGCCATAGCGTGACGGTATCTTTGCTGTCACGCATTTCCACCGGATTAAATAAAGGAGTTGTTTATGAGCTCTGCGCATGAGAAGCCCGTCGATCCAGACCAAGTGGTCCTGTGGTCGGATGATTATGAGGGGCATGATGTCATTTCTACGCGAACCTTCGGGTTCTGGATGTATATTCTCAGTGATGGGATGTTGTTTGCGACGTTGTTTGCCGCTTACGGCGTCCTGAGCTATTCCCATAGTTATTATACCGGACCAACGCCCGCCCAGTTTGTAGCGCCCTGGTATACCTTTATTCAAACCATGGCTTTGTTTTTAAGTGTGCTGGCCTACGGGTTTTCCATGGCTGCCATGAAAACCGGGAGTAAAGCCGGTGTGATCAACGGCATAGTTGCGTCCATGGTTTTGGGGGCAGTGTTTATCGGTCTGGATATTCATGATGTGTTACGCATGATCAGCATGGGGGTGACGCCGGAAGTCAGTGGCGGTTTGTCGGCCTTTTATGCGCTGACCCAGGTCCATGCCGCCCATATATTTGTCGGGCTCATCTGGATGCTGGTGATGTTGTATCAAATCCTGAAAAAAGGCTTCACCGAAGATGTGGTGGGCAGACTCATCAGCCTGCGTATGTTCTGGCAATTTCAGGCGGTGATGTGGGTATTCATTTATGTGTTTGTTTATTTGTGGGGGTATATGTCATGAGTCATGGTCACAGCAATCCACTGCAACATCCGGAAGTACAGATGGCCAGTCGCAGCAGTTATCTGGCGGGTTTTGTCATTGCCTCCCTGTTGATGCTGGCTGCCACCATTCTGGTGAGTGGTCAGGTACTTCCGCCCTTTGCGCTGTTACTCACCATCATGGGTTGTGCCGGTCTGGCGGCCATCGCCCAGATTTATTTCCTGCTCCACATCGATATTTCTGAACACAATATCTGGAACACAGTGGCCCTGGTCATGTTCATCCCGCTGTTTGTCATTACCATCGGCTTGACCTGGTGGATGTTCTCCCAGTTGTACCTGCGGACCATGCCCATGATTCCGGGTATGCCCGGCATGCATTGAGGGCAATCCTATGGGCGAGCGTATGGTCAGGCAGACTGCCGAACTGGGCGGGGCAGGGGGAGGAGAGCACATTCCCCACGCTATCGAAGGAGAGCTGACCCCGGCGGTGCGGTTGATAGGCCGGGTGATCACGTTGCTGCTGCTGTTGTCGGTAGCGGCGGGGCTGTG